>NZ_JBFSTC010000013.1:0-76015 GCF_041466605.1 Vibrio sp. 10N.247.310.17
AACCATCTGTAGGATCGTTCAACTGATCAGGAAAATGCTTAAATGATCAGTGTTAACATTTAAGTGGCTTTTCTACTTAAGGCAGCTTTCTATTACAAGACGCCTTTCTCATTCAAGAACTAAGAATTATAGGTCTTTAATGTTCTCAGCTTCTAACTCAGAGAAGTACTTAACTGTTTTCACTTTAAGTTCTTGAGTTGCCGGCTCGTCACAAACAATCACTGATTTAGGGTGAAGTTGCAGAGCTGATACCGTCCATAGGTGGTTAACAGAACCTTCAACCGCTGCTTCTAGAGCAAGCGCTTTGTTGTGGCCTGTTACTAGGACCATGATTTCTTCAGAATCAAGTAGAGTACCAACACCGATTGTTAGTGCGTACTTAGGAACTTGGTTGATGTCGCCATCGAAGAAACGAGAGTTCGCGATACGAGTGTCTTCAGTCAACGTTTTGATACGAGTTCGTGAAGATAGAGAAGAAGCTGGCTCATTGAAAGCGATGTGACCGTCGTTGCCTACGCCACCCATGAATAGGTTGATTTTGCCGTAAGACTTGATTTTGTCTTCGTAACGTTTGCACTCAACTTCGTTGTTTTCCGCGTTGCCATCTAGAAGGTTAATGTTCTCTTCTTGAATGTCGATGTGGTTGAAGAAGTTAGTGTACATGAATGTACGGTATGATTCTGGGTGATCAGCAGGGATGCCAATGTACTCATCCATGTTAAATGTAACTACGTTTTTGAAGCTAACTTCACCAGCTTTATGTAGCTCGATAAGTGCTTTGTAAGTAGCTAGTGGCGTACCACCAGTTGGTAGACCAAGTACAAAAGGACGCTCTGCAGTTGGTTTAAAATCGTTAATGCGTTTAACGATGTGTGCTGCTGCCCATTTACCTACTTGTGCTGCTTGATTTAACGGGATAAGTCTCATTAATTTGCCCCTAGATATTAGAATTTATAGTGTTCTTAAACATTAATTCGCATTATAAAATAAGTTATCAACTTGCGCTATTGTTTTAGGTCAAGTTTTTGCTTTTTCGTCATATCTGTGATTATAACACTCAAAATTGCACAATTATTGTATGGATATTTGGTGAAGTTAAACAAGATTAATACGTTTGTCACATACAGAGATATTGATTTTATGCAGAGCCAAGTGTCAAAAGAAAAAGGTAGGCTGAGGAGTGATGAATTCAATTGGGATTAAGATCCATAGAACGGATTGAAATTGTGTGGCTATCACGCTATCGATATGAATTTTATATAAATATTGGTGTTTTTGTGTAGGTTGGCTACACTTGATTATTACGAAGAAGATGCGAGTTTATTTTAAGTTCCCGCTAATCCGAGATGAACCCAAAAAAAGCTCAAAGTGATGAGGTATCACTTTGAGCTGTTTTACTAATCTTCTAACACTAACTCTCTTTCGTATTCTTCCCGAGAAACTTCGCTGCGTTTGCAGCCGTTTAGGGTATGAAAGCGACGGCGTCCACGAGCCAGTTGAATGTACTTTAACCAAACACGCTCTAACTTGGACTTCGCCTTATGAGGGTGAGACAACACTTTGATGAAGTGTTTTTCTTCTGAGTTGCTTGGCGAAAGTTCGCCAGTCTCAAGTGCAAGCATAGTGTCACCAAACAAGGTTAGGATTTCCTCTTCTGAAAGAGTAAAATCACCCGACTTAGCAAACCCTCGTGGGAATTTAATGGTGTCATAAAAACGTTTTTTTCCGTGTCGGAATTCGGTCTCAGACATATCAGCCTCAGTAATGTGGTTAGATAGAAATTAGTGTTTATTGCTCACGCGAAAATATTGTTAAAAGGCTAAAATAGGAAACAAAACGTTTTTGCCTTTACGATAAACAATCCTAGATCGGCTAGTTAGCAGATTTATTACAGAGATGTATTTTTGATGGATGTGAAAGTATTTAGAACCTTTCTTGAGGTTGCAAGGGTGCGCCACTTTGGGCGTGCAGCTGAAAACTTGTATTTAACACAAGCAGCGGTGAGTGCGCGGATCAAACAGCTTGAAGGCTACTTTGATACTCAGCTCTTCATTCGTGATCGCAATAACATCAAGCTGACCTCTTCTGGTGAGCGTTTGATTGGTTATGCTGAAGTGATGGTGTCCACCTTACAACAAGCCAAATTTGAGCTGTCGTTAGAAAGTGGAAAAGCGTTGCAGTTAACACTGGGTGGCACACCGAATATCTGGGATGCGTATCTACAAAACTGCTTAAGTGTGGTGACCGACTCTTTCGGTGGCTACGGCTTTATGGCCGAGGTGATGGGTCGCGAACAACTGAACCGCAATTTGCTAGAGCGAACGCTAGATATGGCTTTCGCTTTTGATCAGATCAAAGCGGAAGAGCTGAACTGTAAAAAAGTCGCTGATTTGGTTTTGGTGTTGGTATCAACGCAGCAAGATGACCTGGAATCTGTATTCCAACATAAATACGTTTATGTCGATTGGGGAACACGCTTCGGTTCTGAACACGCCGAGCGTCACCCTAAAGTTCCAGCACCGTATCTACGTACCTCTACAGCACGTATTGCGCTCGATTTTATTTTAGAGAAAGGTGGCAGTGCGTATTTACCTGTTTCTATGGTTGAACCTTTTATCGAGTCGGGTCAATTGCACAAGGTCAAAGGGGTTGAAGACTGGTATCGCCCAATTTACCTGAGCTACCGTAAAAGCAGTACTTCGGTTGATGCTATTATTCAGGTTGAGAAGTTGGTTAATGAAATTGACCCTTCGACTGCCTACACGTTGCAACAAGCCGCTGAACAAACACCAGAGTAACAGCTGTTTCTGTAACCAATATGCTTTGTTGATTAAATAAAAATGGCTCCTAACTAGTTATATAGTTGGGAGCCATTTTTGTTTTTAAACCAGAGATGATTTTCTTTTCCAAATCAGAGATAACCCTAACTCGGATAAAACCGTTTAAGCCTGGTATGCGTAACCTTTTTTAAAAGCCCTATCACTTCAAAGCACTATTCTTCGAAAATTCTAGAGATTCATTAGATTCTCGATAGACTCTTCAAGAGAGTGTGACATGTAAGAATGGATTTGATTGCCATCCGTTGCGTCAATTTCAATCTTAGAAATCCCCTTATCCGCTTCGTCTTCAAGAAAGCTGAGAGACTGCTCGACTGATTGACTGGTGAGAACCTGTTGGTTTGATAAAACAATACGACACGTGTGAAGAACCATAGCCTTTTCCTTTTTATATTCGACAGGTCTCTGCATCTTAGTGTGCTAAGTACCTATCGTTGACGTTGTGAGAAGAGTTTCTTCTCAAGGTTAAATTTAGTCGAATTGCGTAAAAAGAAAACCCTTTTTTGTGATTTATCTAACCTTCAGTTCCGAAAGTGGCTAGCGACAATGACAGTTCACGGTAAACTTTTAGGTATCGGAGTAAAAATTATGGCAAATGGGAAGAGCACAGCATGTCGAGAAATATTCATCACAACAGTACGTTAACGAGTGAGCAGTGTCATTTGGCTCGATACGCGCGAGATGCTCGCTTTGATGGGATGTTTTTTACGGCGGTAAAAACAACCGGAATTTTTTGTCGTCCGATTTGCCCAGCAAGCCCGCCCAAAGAAGAAAATGTCGAGTATTTTTCTCATCAAGCTCAGGCTTTGAAAGCGGGTTATCGCCCTTGTTTACGTTGTCGTCCAGACAGCGCGCCTTTTTCTCCTGCGTGGAAAGGGGTTGAAACCACTTTCTTACGTGCGATGCAGTTGATTGATAATGGTGCGCTGAACTCAGGGTCAATCGTCGACCTTGCCACTCGATTAGGTATTTCAGACCGATATTTACGAACCTTATTCGATAATTACATCGGCGTGTCACCAAAGCAATATAGCCTTTATAGCCAATTGATGTTTGCCAAGCAGTTGCTGCACACCAGTAGCATGAGCATTACCGATGTTGGCTTTGCGAGTGGTTTTAATAGCACGCGTCGTTTCAATGATGCTTTTCTAAAGGAGCTGCAGCTCTCGCCAAGCCAAATTCGGCGAACAAAGCTCAGTGATAATCTGCGCAATCATATTCAGCTAGGCTTTCACGGACCATTGGACTGGAAGCATTTGCTGGATTTCTATCGACGAAGAATGATTGAAGGCGTAGAGGACGTTGGCGAAGATTATTATAAGCGCACGGTAAATGTGAACGGCTCAAAGGGTTGGTTCAAGGCGACTTTAGCCAAAGAAAACCGCTTGGATATTGAATTTGAGTTGGACGATATAAGTCAATTAAGAAGCTTGATTGCTAACATTCGACGCATATTCGACCTTGATGTCGATATTGCCCAGGTCGAGGCATTTTTTACAACCATTGACCCTAACTTGGTGGCTAAGAGTGGCATCCGCATACCTGGTGTGTGGAGCGCTTGGGAAGCTGGGGTAAGAGCGATTCTCGGGCAGCAAGTCTCGGTAACAGCGGCCATTGGTCAGCTTAACTTGTTGGTGCGAGAGCTCTCTGGTTCATATCAGGTTTCTGATTTACAAGAGCAGGCTAATTCACAAGAGTGCTCTGACTTACAACA
Source organism: Vibrio sp. 10N.247.310.17 (assembly GCF_041466605.1). NCBI lineage: Bacteria > Pseudomonadati > Pseudomonadota > Gammaproteobacteria > Vibrionales > Vibrionaceae > Vibrio > Vibrio sp. 10N.247.310.17. The sequence continues at coordinate 4,552 of NZ_JBFSTC010000013.1, forward strand.
AATAGCTGATGCATCAGAGAAAGCGTATTTCCCTACACCTAAACAAATAGCTGATGCTGATGTGAGCTTTCTAAGGATGCCGGGAAGTCGTAAGGAAACCTTAAAGCGTTTTTCCCAATACATGGTCGACAACGAATCCGAGCATCCTTCTAAGTGGATTGACCTCAAAGGTATTGGGCCTTGGACGATCCAATATGCGCTGCTGCGCGGGCTCAGTGAACCTAACCATTTGCTAGTAGGCGATTTGGTGGTGAAGAAGTTCATTGAGCATCGCCCTGCTATTAATGCAGAGAGCGTTTCACCTTGGGGAAGCTACGCCACATTCCATTGTTGGAATAAATCTTAATCGGAATACCAAGCTAGGAGATATCATGGCTAACCGTTTTACTTACTACGAGAGCCCTCTGGGCACCGTGACGTTACAGGCGAACGATGAAGGGCTACTCGGCCTTTGGTTTGAAACTCACACCACCAAGCCTGAACAGTTAGGTGTTCAAGATGATAGCTTTCCGATCTTCGCGTTGGCTATCAAACAGCTCAATCGTTATTTTGCTGGAGAAGCTATCCAGTTTTCTGTGCCGATCGCAGCCAAGGGCACTCCGTTTCAGCAGTCGGTTTGGCAGGCTCTTACTGCCATTCCTTATGGAGAAACATGGAGCTATGCACAATTGGCCGATGCAATTGGTAACCCAAAAGCGGTGCGTGCAGTGGGTTTGGCGAATGGCAAAAATCCGGTGTCTGTGATTGTGCCGTGTCATCGTGTGATAGGTAAAAATGGAAAGCTGACGGGTTATGCGGGTGGCGTAGAACGTAAACAACGCTTGTTAGTGATTGAGGGAAGAAAACTTAGAAAGCTACTTAGCTAGCGACTTGAAACTCTGTTCTGTCGGTTAAGGTTGAAGGTTTGTACGACTGAGGAGGAATATTAAGAGGCCTCAAGCGTGATTCTGCAATAAAAACGTGACTTTGCAATAAATTCGCTACTTTCTGGAAAATAATGATTTGGTTGCATACTATTTAGCCATGTTTTTTAGGCAAGGATGCCCAAATGAATAACCATCATTTTCTGATAATAGCTTTCACTAGTGTGTTATTGCTGACCGGTTGTTTAACTGATACTAGTCGCCCCTTTGAAGTACCGCAGCTTGTTTTGTTCAAAGGGATGTATGAGAACGCGGACGATAACAGCTATCTACTTTTTGAGTCAGGACAAATGACCTATCAAACAATCGGTAACACGGTCACTAGAACTTATCGTATTGAAAATGATTTGATTAACATCGAGTTGAATTCAGGAAATAGCCGAGTGGATTCTGGGTTGATGATGCGAATTCAACAAGAAGGAGCGGTGTTAACTTGTAACCAGTGTCCAGCTGTGCAGTTAAGCAACGTCTGGACACGCGTTGATACGCCTTTAGTTGATATGCCTTAGACTAGAACATATCACCGTTCAGCCATAGGTGAGCGGCGATACTGACCCCATAACCAATCATGATTACTGGCATCCATTTCAAATGGCCAAAGAAGGTGTACTTACCATGTGCTGCCCCCATTAATGCCACACCAGCGGCACTACCAATAGACAATAAGCTGCCGCCAACGCCTGCGGTTAGGGTGATCAGTAGCCAGTTGCCCATCGACATTTGTGGCTCCATGGATAACACCGCAAACATGACCGGAATGTTATCGACAATAGCCGATAAGATCCCCACCATGACGTTGGCCCAAATTGGATCCCACTGGCTATACATCACGCCCGAAGCTAATTCCAAGTAACCAAGTAGACTCAAGCCACCGACACACATTACCACGCCGTAGAAGAACAAAAGCGTGTCCCATTCGGCATGAGACACTCTTCGAAATACATCGAACGGCACAACAGAACCGAGTCGCTTCAGGGCGCCTTCATCGTTATTGGCGATCGCTACCGCTTTTTTCTTCGCGAGTGAGTTGGGTAAAGTCTTACGTAAGTAATAACCAAAGAACTGCAGATAGGCGAGTCCCATCATCATCCCCATCACCGGAGGGAAGTGGAGTACGGCATGGAAAGCAACAGCGGTCGCGATTGTCATAATAAACAAGAATACGATGCGTCTCGCACCACGTTTTAATTCAACGTGTTGATGGACTGTGTCGGGCTGAGTGGTAGGTACAAAGTAAGACATGATCAACGCAGGGACGAGGTAATTCATCACCGAAGGAATAAACAAAGGAATGAACTCACTAAAACTCACATAACCAGCCTGCCACACCATGAGCGTTGTGATGTCTCCGAATGGACTGAATGCACCGCCAGCATTGGCGGCTATCACGATATTCACGCAGGCTAGGTTGACGAATTTAGGGTTAGAACCTGCCACTTTAAGAACCACAGCGCACATCAATAGAGCTGTCGTGAGGTTGTCTGCGATAGGTGAGATAAAGAAGGCCAGAATACCGGTTATCCAGAACAAAGAGCGAAAGTTAAAGCCTTTGCCTACCATCCACGCTTGCAGCGCATCAAACAGTCTCCTCTCTTCCATGGCGCTAATGTATGTCATGGCGACGAGTAGAAAGAGTAATAGCTCGGCATATTCCAGCAGGTTGTGTTCGAGCGCTTGTTTGGCGACTTCAACAAGGTTGTGTTCTTGGTAGGTAAAACCAATGATTATCCAGATCAGGCCCGCTGCAAGTAGAACTGGCTTGGATTTTCGGAGTTTTAGGTATTCTTCCATCATCACCACGATGTAGGCGACAACGAAAATGGTCAGCGATAGGTAGCCAGCAAATGAACTGGTTAGTTTGAGCGGCTCTCCCAACTGAGAAGTGGCAGCGCCTGCTACCGTAGAAAAAAATAATAAAGAGAGAACAGCAGAAAGCTGGATACCTAACATGGATTACGCTCCGAAGTTAATAAGTTATTAACACGGGTAAAAGCGTAGACCTAAATAACCCTGTTCAGTGTGATAGATATCTTAATAATTCAATAGATTATATAGAAAACAGTAGATTGGGTGAAAACGTGAGATCACGATGAAAGATTTTTTTGAACTTTCTATTCGAAGCCTGATTATTGTGGCGATTATGTGCGTTTTTGGTTGCGGTGTTGAAGCTAGGTTTGTTTAGTTTTGTATGAGAAATATTCTAATTTTTTTAGCGTATACCTCTACTTTAAAATTTGAATCGCAGTTTTATATGTTGCTTTGGTTCTTTTATTTAAACCGATGCACTATTTGATTTTGGTCATTAACCTTTTGCTCATTAGTTTGCACTATCTATACGTGTTCTGTTCCACATAAACGAGATGTATAGAGGTCCTTATGACTAATCCAACCAAAACCGATCGTAAAGTCACGATCGGCAGCTATATCGCACTCGCGTTCGCGATTGTGTTCTTTTCAGGCTTAATGCAGTCCAATGAATGGTATGGAGTGCTCGATTTTACGACGCTCAACGGTTCATTTGGTAAGGTCGCTTACGATGTGAGTGAGTCGGCTGATGGTATCCAAGCGGCAACGACGTCACTGCGTGGTAAAGGCGGTAGTGGTGCGCGCGACGGTTTCATTTTTGCATTGACACTTATTCCGACCGTGATGTTTGCATTGGGCATGATTAACGTACTTGAGCACTACGGTGCACTGGACGCGGCTCGTAAACTACTAACTCCACTACTTCGTCCTTTAATGGGTATTCCGGGCAACTCAGGCTTGGCACTGATTGCTTCTCTGCAAAGTACCGATGCGGGTGCTGCGATGACACGTCAGCTCAAAGATGAAGGGCATTTGACTAAGCGTGAAACCGATGTGTTCACCATGTTCCAGTTTACTGCGGGTGCGGCGATCGTTAACTTTTTCTCTTCAGGTGCGGTGTTGTTCACTCTAACGGCGATGGATGGTTCTTTGGCAGTGACATCGTCAATTGGTCTTGCTGTTGCGGTGATGTTTATCTTCAAGTTTGTTGGTGCGAACTTATTCCGCCTTTACCTCAATATTACTGAAGGTAAAGAAGACAAAACAAAATCAGACAAAGAACAAAAACTGGAAGAGGAAGTAGCATAATGAGCGAAGTTAAAGCAAAGAAACCAATGGTTACTGATATTTTCGTTGAAGGTGCTAAGAAAGGCTGGGTTATTGCGACAACCTCTACAGTACCTAATGTTCTGATGGCGTTTGTGATTATTAAGGCGTTGCAGATTACTGGTGCACTGGATCTGATGGGTAGTGTGTTTGCACCTATCATGGCGGTATTTGGTTTACCGGGCGAAGCGGCAGCAGTATTGATTGGCGCGTGGATGTCGATGGGTGGTGCAGTCGGTGTGGTTATCACGCTATTTGACCAAGGCATTCTGAACGGCAACCATATTGCTATCTTGGCGCCAGCTATCTACTTGATGGGTTCTCAGGTGCAATATATGGGACGCATCATGGGACCAATTGGTACTGAAGGTCGTTATATCCCTGTGATGATCGCGATTTCAGTATTGAATGCGTTTGGTGCTATGTTTTTGATGAACATTATTTTGTAACGTGGCTTTGAACGATTAGCTACTATTTGAACGATCAGTTACTAATAGCTTTTCGATGTTGAAAAAAGAAACCCCGTTTGGCTTTCACCAAACGGGGTTTATTCTTTTTCGTAGCCATCCTGCTACTGACGTTGTTACTTATTTTTTAATAAGGTCACGTATGCTCCTTGCATCGTTCCTTGATTTGGCTAAATCCTTTAACCTATCCAATCCATCGCCTTCCTAGCGGTGTCCATGCTAACTCATCATCCTGACAAGTGACTCTATCCTAGAGTAAAACTTCCTTGCTGATCACTCATCCTAAGCCATCAAATCTTCATCCTGAAGATACCTAATCCGTTAGGCTTTTTCCTGTTCCTGCCAACTCCCTGTCGACATGAGTATTAAACACTTTGGAGGCTTTATTCGCAATTAGCCTTAGGAAATAAATATCCTCACTAACTAAAATAAATATGCGTGGATTCATATAAAACAAGGGGTTGGGTTTGTAATTTTTCTTTTTTCTGCGAAGCTTGACTGTGATCTCTTACGTTCGGTGTGAGAGATCTCTTACAAATGTTCGGGCGCGAATATCATTCGTTGTCGAACTCATCCGTCGATAGGTGAGCGAAATACGCTCAACAAACTCAAAGTAATAGGAAAATATAATGGTTACAGCACTTTACGCAGCCTTGCTGACGGTCGTAATGATTTGGTTGGCGATAGAAGTCATTAAGCAAAGACGAATCAATCTGGTTGCTCATGCAGATGGCGGTGTTGAGTCGCTACAGATAGCACGCTCCGCACAAAGTAATGCAATGGATTACATCCCAATTACGGTTATTTTGATGGGCTTTTTGGAGATGAATGGTGCCAGTGTGTGGCTTATTCATGCCATTGGTGTTGCATTTATTCTGGGGCGTGTGATTCATGCAAAAGGTATTCTGGCAAAAAACTTAAAGGGTAGAAAAGTGGGCATGGTGTTAACGCTTATCTGCATGATCTCTTTGATTGTCCTAAACTTAGCTTACCTACCTTTTGATAAAATGTTCTAGGGAGTATTATGGCATTGCGCCTTCCCCCTGCTTGGGCGATTGTCCTTGCAGGTCTCATACTGAACGTCATGGCTATTGTCATGTCGAGCTTGGTGCTCGACAAAATTGAAGCGGAAAAATCGGAATACAACGATCGTAAATACGGTAATGTGTACTCAATACAACTGGCCTGGAATACGATCGAAACCTTAGAGCGCAAGCGTGAAGCCATTCTGATCCACCTAGATAAACCCTCAACAGAAACCGCTCAACCTGCCACCATCCTCGATGAAGCGCTGCGCGGCCAACTCCGGAGTTGGGTGAGTGAGGAGGTGCCAGCCATCTCGTTGGCTAATTTACCCAAGCTTATGATGCTGATAAACAGTGCTCAAGAAGCCCAACGAGCACGAATTGATGACTACTATTTGGATAATCTGACCTTGGTTGAATTAATCCAAAGGCTCGATGAAAAAATGGCTTTCTACAAGAATATTGCCCTGTTTCTTCAGGTGTTTGGTTTAGCACTTATCTTAGCTCGCGACCTCGCTAGAAGGCCTTAGTATCTATTTATCTACCACTTACTTAGCTACCTAGTTATCTACCCATCGACTGGTATCGCTAGCGAGACTCACTTGGCAGGTTAGGGTGCTGCTGGCCTTGGTACTTCTGTAATTGTTCTTTTAGCCCTTTAAACGTGCTCAGTGCACTATCAATCGATAATTTGTTCATTAACCAATTTGGCAGGATGCCACCTGCGTTCGCGTAAGCGGTATAGGTGATATAGGTATTACCATTGGTGAGCGGTTGCAGAGTCCATAAGGCATCTACATCATAAATTCGAATGTACCCCGACTCTTTCGCCAAATAATCAGACGCATCCTTGATCGACAAGACAAACTGCCCATCCTCGATGCTGTATTTTGAGTAGGTCACCATATCGCGATCTCTGGCAGGCCAAGGCGCTTTGAACTGGGTATAGACGATATTTTCATCCTCAGATATCTGCATCAAAACACGACTTTCCGATACGTTATCTATCCAGTTTGGCACGTTCGCGCTGTCTTCCAATAACAGCAAAAAACCAGAATAAGTGGTGGGCGTTTGCATTTGTGCTCGTATTTCTACCAAGCCTTCAGTGTGAGGTCTCTTATCAATGATGATGCCATCTTCACTTTTTACGAACTGCCATGGAGCAGCGTAAGTCAGTGTTGATAAAGCATAGAGTCCGATTGCTAAAATCCTAGGTAATATCATTATTCTTCCATGAAAAGAAAAGCTTATCTTTAGGAGTATAGAATAAAAATGGTTTTGATTCGTGCTGAAATCGCACTGATTTCTCTCTGGTTTGAGCGTTACATCGCTGTTATCTTGGTGTTATCAATAATTGGCTGCTGAAAATAAAAACGGAAGCGTTCGGTCGCTTCCGTTTTGTTAGTTGGCAATGGATAAACGTTGAAGGCTAGAACCTAGAACTTAAAGCTTGTAGGCTTCCACGGTTTTTATAGTGGTCCAATTGCTGTTGGCGTTTTGGATGAATTCTTGCGTATTCTCCAGCCAACGCTTTTGAACTGACTTATCTAAGTTTAAGTACAGCTTCCCACCTTCTACTTTCCAAGCTAGGGGGTCCGTTTCAAATTTCTTACCCATTGCCACACCAAAGGCACAATAGCCACCATATTGAGGTGCATAAGCCGATGGGTTAGATCGGAATTCATCTCGGTTTTCACTGCTCACAAAGTTATAAATCGCATTCTTATAAGTCGCTGTGAATTCAGATGTGCCTTTAACTGGCCCCTCATTGGCAAAGTAAGCGACAGGGTCATAACCTTTAATGGCGAGATCATTGTTGTCGACACTCATATCAAGGTCTGCTGCCATTAACGAAAAGCTGGTTCCTAGTAACGCGGCCAATAGAGTGATTTTTTGACTGGTCGATTTCATGTGTGACATATCAAGTTCCTTGTCAGTGTTGGTTATTTTGTTTGAAGTAATTTAGCCCACTTGTCCGGTCTATAAAGGGACAAAAGAACTAAAAACTAAGCGAATCGTTCGGAGGGTGCATGGATCTGCTGTCACAATTAATGGAACACTTCTCGATACGCACTGGCGTTTTCTATTCTGGAAACCTGTGTGGGGTGTCGTCATTTAACGCGCAACAAGGCAAAGAAGGGCACCTTCATGTATTAAGCTCGGGGGAGTTGACCTTGTCTGGTGCTCATACGGAATGCCGGCAGCTTTCTCAGCCCTGTATTATTTACCTGCCGAATAGCACACCACATGCAATTGAAGGTGTGGGAGAGGGTGCAGAGCTTGTGTGTGTGAACGTGGAGTATCGTTCAGGGCAGATGAATCCTTTATTATCGGCTCTGCCCGACATGATAGTGATTCCGTTTGAAGATGCACCGAACTTAATGCCTGTGATTGAGGTGCTGTTTCGAGAGTCGGGGCAAGCATCTTCAGGACAACAATCGTCAGGGCAGCAATACCTAATGGACAAGTTGAGTGATGCGTTGATGGCGTTGATTTTTCGTCATCTCATTGAACAACAAAAAATCGATAGCGGCGTTTTCTCTGCTCTTGCACACCCAAGGCTTGCTGCTGTGGTGACGGCTATTCACCGGTTGCCTGCTCGTCACTTTTCGGTTGCAGAAATGGCGTCATTGTCTGCGATGTCTCGTACTCAGTTTATTGAGGCGTTCAAGCGTGAGGTGGGTGAAACACCGGGAGATTACGTGCAAAAGTGGCGCGTTTCCGTTGCTCAATCTCTGCTACTGCAAAATAAGCCCATCAACTGGATTGCCGATGAAGTCGGTTACAGCAGTTATTCAGGTTTCTCACGCGCATTTCAGCATGTATCGGGTGTGTCACCACGTCAGTGGTTAAAAGAGAGTAACGCATAAGAGGGAAAGGGATCTTGAAGTTTAAAGTTGCCAGTGAAAGCGAGTTAGTGCTTTCACTGGCAAGGCGAACCTCATTGCAGAAAAGAATGTTACATCGGGGCAAACTACAGACTGAGGGGGGTCACTAGGCCTGTAATACGTCGTTGGCTAGATGAGCACTAACGAAGTAACCAGTGGCGCAGTGGCGTTTTTTCTATACCAGCGATCAATATAAAGCTCAGGGTAAAGGTGCCGAAGAACACGGTAATGTCTTTAGCGAGTTCAGTGATGCCCAATACTCCGCAGACATTGAACAGCAAAATAATGATCAACAGATGGCAAACGTAGATACCTAGCATACGATTCGAGATAGCGCGAAGCCATGCGTAATCGCCGATGTTTGGATTAGCTAAAAGCCACATGAACACACCAATCCCCCACAAAGCTGTACCAAACAAGAAATCGTGAATATTAAAGGCGATATCAAATTGGGTTAGCCATGCCGCTTCGGCAAAGTGGATGACCATGCCTAACGCCAATAACCCTAATGCTTTGGCTGAGGACACTTTCCATTGATGCTGACGAATGAGGAAACCTAAGGTCACCATTAACGTGCTGAAGAACGGACCGTTACGTGTGAAGAAAGGGGCACTAAGGTCGGTTAAGCTTGTGTAGCTACCCGCCAATACACCATAGACGTAAAGCAGAATGGCCACCGGTAGTAGAAGCTTATCGAGTTTCATCTCTACCATTAAGGCGATGATCAAAACCGCGCACACAAGGGCGGGAATGAACCATAAATGCACCAACCCACCCTCTAAGAAAGAGTTGAGTGGGGTATTCATTAAGAAACCCCAATAGCCTTCACGTTCACCTAGATAGCCAAATTCTTCTACTTTCGCGAGATTGAATGGCATCACTAAGCAAATGATGCTCCATGCCAACCAAACTTTGAGTAGTGGTTTGGAGTAGTTGATAAAGGCTGTCCAAGGTGATGCTGTGAGCTTAGGTTGGATCAGATAGCCTGAAATAAGGAAGAACAGAGGCACGGCAAAACGAGCGGTTTGGTTGAGCACATAACCGATCCAAGGCACTTCATCTATTTGCCAATAAGTGAGTGCCATTTGGCCGTGCAAACCAATGATCGCCAAGATAGCAATCACTCTGCCTAACTCGATACTGGCGATGTGTTGTGAAGGCGTATGTTGAACGGAAGACATATCAGATCTCTCAGTAAAATTTTTACGAAATCTAGCAGCCTTTATGGCCAACCAGTTAGTCCTAAATCAAGGCTTATGACCTTTGTTTCAAGGCTTGTGTCGGTTTTTTGAAGCTTGTCGCAGCTATATTAAATCCATTGCAGTGAGTGCAAATATACCTAGTGTACAAGTGATAAGAGAAACAACAGTAGTAAGAGCGATGATGTTAGCCGCGAGTGTTGAGTTTCCTCCCATCGCACGAGCCATAACATAGCTTGCCGCTGCCGTTGGTGCTGCGCTCATCAAGAAGATAAGTCCGAGATCGAGCCCTTCAAACCCTAAGTACCAACCAGCCAGTGTAGTCAGTAAAGGTGAGGCGATTAACTTGTAACTAGAGGCGAACCACGTAGACAACTTTTCTTGTTTAAGCGAACTAATATCTAGAGAACCACCAGTACAAAGTAGAGCCAAAGGCAAAGTCATGTTGGCAAAGTATTGCCCAGCATCAGTCACCATTTTTGGAATGGGAATTGAAAGTGCATAGAAGACGACTGCTAAGAAAATAGCGATGATTAACGGGTTTTTGGTGATGGACTTGGCGATCACTTTAATGGCTTTAGCGCCGGTGTCTTTGCCTTTGGGTGTCAGTGCTATCACTGCTTGAATGTTATACAACACGGTCAGAGATGCGACATAGATAGCAGCCAATGCCACGCCTTGGTTGCCATAAATATTAGCCACGTAGGCGAGGCCGATGATCGCGGTATTAGCGCGGAATCCCCCTTGGATGATCACACCTTGATCTTTAGAGCTTTTGAATACCAACTTGGTTGAGAAAATCGTGAACAAGAAAAAGACAAAGTTAGCGATGACGCCAAAAGCAACTAACGCGCTACTGGCTGAAAAATTGTGATTTGATTGAACAATACTAAGAAATAGCATCGCGGGTAGGGTGACTTGAAATACCACCTTGGACGCGACATCAATGAAATTATCATTGATCAAGCCAATTCGCTTGAGCATCACACCAAGAAACAGCATTAAACAGATAGGGCCTGTTACCGACGCCGAAAACGCAAACTGTTCCCAAAGTGTGTTCATTGTTTTTCCTTTAGTTAGTCGATTTCAATTTCCCTTGAATACTGTCGCATTTTTCCACAGTTTCTGACATCAGAGAAAACAAAATAAGTGTTTTGCAAATAAAAATTGCAAAAAAGAACGAACGTGCTAAAAATAAAGCATGAGATTTATTATTGGTGAATAATGAGCAAGGGAAAGATAACCAAAGAGTATATTTTGAGCCATGCATTTGCACTTGCGAGTGAGAATGGGCTTGAGAGTTTGACGATTGGCGAGTTAGCCAAGCAGTGTGGCATGTCTAAGAGTGGCTTGTTTGCACACTTCAACTCTAAAGAGAACCTGCAACTCTCTGTACTCGAGTACTCTAACGCCATATTCACTGAAAGAGTCATTATTCCCGCAAGAGAGCTGGGGGATGGTGATATCGAAGCGAAATTGAAACAGTTGCTCGACAATTGGTTGGGTTGGAATCATTCATTCCAAGGCAGCTGTATGTTTATTGATGCTTGGAAAGATGCAGGCAGCGAAACGTCTGTGATTCAGAAGGCACTGCAGAAAACCATTTCAGTGTGGATTGATTACTTGACGATTCAGGTAGCAAAAGCGGTTGAGAGCAAACAGTTCAGGGCCGATTTAGATCCAAAACAGGCAACCTTTGAGTTATATGGCCTTTATTTGAGTGCGAACTTGTTCTACTCGTTAAGAGGCCAACAAGCGAGCCACACCCACTTTTGGAGTGGTGTACAGCGCTTAATCGCTAGCTGGAAAGTGGTTTAACTCTTAAGCCACTTAGCTCGCAAATCATGAAGTTCGAAAATCATGGAATTCGCAAAGCATGTGACCTTGCTTAATTAAGGTTTGCAAAAGATTTTAAGAGAAGTGGCGGCAAGCAGCCATAAACAGCGCTTTCGCCATTTTTTATACTAACAAATAGCACGGTCGTTCGATTTTAGGGCCGAGCTCGATCCGCCAACAATGATGGCGATACAAGGAACGGTCATGAGTGACAAAATTTATTTCAATACATCGAACAAGTTCAGCTTCAAGCGTAGCTTGATTGGCGCTACAACCAATCTGCACTACATTTTAGCGCCAAGTCATGCGAAGAAAACGGCACGTAAACTGCTGCTCACTCCAATGCGTACCGAGCAGAAAAATGCCGATCCGCAAGGGCTTATCAAGAGTGAAATCAAAGGTCGTGATGGCGTCTTAAAAACGTATTCTTTGGGTACCGGTCCAGTTTGGGTGCTGACTCATGGTTGGTCTGGCACCGCGAGTCAGTTTTTCCCTTTAATGGAACATATTGCAGCCAAAGGTTTTACGGCTCTAGCTTACGATCATCCTGCTCATGGTGGTAGCGATGGGGTACATGGTCATATCCCTGCATTTGTGAACGGTCTTGAAGCCATTCTCGATTCAGTGGGAGAAGTAGCAGGTTTGGTCGGTCACAGCATGGGTACGGCTTCTGCATTGGAATGTAAGCACGTTAAATTGGAAAACAAGCCGCTGTTGCTGATTGCACCTGTATTGGATTATCTAGAAAACCTATTTGGCAGTGTTGCTCGTTCTGGTTACTCAATGAAACTGTTTGAGGCGGTAGTCGGAGAAGTAGAAGAGCAATTTAACTACCCGATTCAATCTGTTGATCCTTATGGAAAGCTAGCGCTTCGTGAGTCTCAAACTATCATTGTTCATGATGAGCAAGATAAGTTTACTAAGTTTGATGTGTCGAAGCGTGCAGCCTATGAAATGGATCGTGTCACCTTAATCGCGACTCAAGGTCAAGGCCACGGACGAGTAATGAAGTGCCCACAAGTGTTTGAGAGCTTTGATAACTTGATTGGCTAAGTTTAACGAATCAAGCAAGTAGAACGCCAATTAAGAAAACAAACACTAAAAAGGCCAACCAGACATTATCTGGTTGGCCTTTGCTTTTAGGTGTTTAGTCGACGCTTAGTTAGCGTTTATCAAAACCCTATTTTTAGTTTGCACAGTTTGCTGGGCCGATCTCTTTCCACACGCCCCATTGGCCAGTCGTTGTTGGATCTTCACCTGTTGTCCACCATTTCGCTTCCCAAACCTTACCACCTTGGGTCACTTGGTCACCGCCATTGTAGACTGCACTTGAATCCCAAGCGTTAGTACACGTGTCACCGCCTGTGGTTTTCTTAAGAACTTTCACTGAAGTAGCCGCGACTGATGTCTCTGTACCATCACTGACTGTCACTGAGAAATTAAGTGTCGTGTCTTGCGTGTATTCCGCCGCGACAAAGCTTACTGAAGCGCCTTGAACAGTAGCATCAATACCTGCAGGTACATCCCACGTGAAGGTCAGCGTGTCTTGATCCGCATCGCTCGAAGCCGAAGCATCAACGACAACTACATCACCTGCACTCACTTCAGCCGGAGCAGAAACAACTGCGATCGGAGCTGTGTTTACTGGACCTGTGTCTTTAGGGTTTACTGTCACAACAACTGTGTCGGTGGACGTAGCACCTTCGTTGTCAGTCACGGTTAGGCTGAATGTCAGAGTCTCTTGTTGTGCGACTTCCACTACATCGAAACTCGCAACAGCCGAATTCGAGTTGGCCAGCGTTACTGCCGTTCCGCTTACTTGTGACCAAGCGTAGCTCGCAATCGTACCGTCACTGTCTTTTGAAGCGCTACCGTCTAGAGAAACAGAAGCAGGGCCTTCAACTGATTGGTCCGCACCTGCAGCTGCCGTTGGTTTACGGTTGACAGGATCTGTCGTACTGCCCGCAAGACCTTCGTGCATCGCATTCAGAATATCGCCGTTATCCGCATCAATTTCCCAAGAAAATAGACCCGCAAGGCCAAGGCTACGAACGTATGCACCTTTTGCTTTTACTGAGCGGTCATCATCAAATGTGATCAACTTGCCTGAAGTGCGGTTCCAAACGTAAGGCGCTTCTGCCATTTCGTCGTAACCATATTCAAAGCCGTTGATGCCTTGGTTGTTTGCACCAAGCATGTTCGCTTTTATGCCTTTGTAGTCAATAACGCCATCTTCCCATACGCCTTGCGCAGAGCTGCCGGTTAGTTTGCCATTACCCACGCCTGTCATTGGATCGCTAGGATCTGAAAGTGATGACGGTAATACACCCTCCCAACCACGACCGTACATCGCTGTACCAACCACAAGTTTGTTCGCTGGAACACCTTGCGCAAGAAGCAATTGGATGCCGTTGTCTGTGGTGTAAGCCGGGCCAGTGTACTGTTCGCCATTTTCATCAAGGCCTGTGCCATCACATTGACCAGGGCGCATGAAGTTACCGCAGTTGAGTGCTGTTTGGTGACCTAACACGTTGTTCCAACCGCCGTAGAAGTCGTAAGTCATTGCAAAGATGTAATCCATGTACTGGATAGCCTCGCCGTAGTTCACGTCTTCAATCTTATCGTGACCAACACCGATCGCTGATGTTAGCTCGTAAGTACGACCGTTTTCCGCTTCTAGTTGATCAAGCATAGTGCGCAGCTCTGCCATCAGTGCAATGTAAGCTGGGCCATCATTCATAGGGTCACCAAGGTCTGGCGCCGCACCGCCTCCACCAGGGAATTCCCAGTCAATATCTACACCATCGTAGAATTTCCACGTGTTAAGGAATTTCTTAACCGATGCAATGAAGGTGTCTCGGTTAGCTTTGGTTGTGAAATCGAAGAATGGGTCAGACAGCGTCCAACCACCAATCGATGGGATGATCTTCAAATCAGGGTTACGCTGTTTTAGCGCCATCATCATCGCGTAGTTACCCTTGATAGGTGAGCTGTATTCGTGTCCTGCTTGAGGGAAACTCTTCTGGAAAGCCGCCCATGGGTCATGAATCACCACTTCGTAATCGTTAACGCCCTGACACGCTGTCATGAGTGCGTTGTAGCTGTTACCGCCTACTGATTTCACTGATTCGTTAGGACCACAAATTGGGATGAAGCCGTAAAGGATATGGGTCAAATTGTCAGCAGGTAGGTTATCGACTGTGTAATCACGGCCATAGATGCCCCACTCAACAAAGTAAGTACCTACTACCGTGTTTGGATCTGTGTTGTATGACTTGTTGTTTGGATCCACATTCATCGCAAGTGGTGCTAGGTGTGATCCATCGGTATCAGCGATGGTGATCTGAGCGGGTGCACTCTTGGCACAGCCTGTTTCATCACACGCTTCAATTTCCATATCGAATAAGCCGCCTTGGCCGTATTCGAATGAAGCCGTGGTTTGGCTTCCAGTGATTGGGCCCGTCGCTACTTTAACGCCATCAAAGTAGATGTTGTACGTGTTTCCTGACGTTCCGCTCCATTGGTTGAACTTAACGTCGACTTTTGCTTTATCGTGATATTTAACCATCTGGTTGTAGCCAGAGGTGGTTTCCATCGCGAGTTCAATTTTAGAAAACTGTAGGTTGTTGGAACCGTACATATCAATGCTAGGTGCTGTTGGCGCGGCCAATGCTGTACCAGATAGCGCTAGAGCAATACTCGCAGCACAGGTGTTTATACGAATCATACTATTTCTCTCATTCCTTGAAGGTTTAGAACCAAGTGGTCCTAGAATCGGCTCCCGTCAGTTTTGAAGGAGCTTCCCCGTCAGTATTCGAGAGAGTTTTAATTTCATGACTGAAAATAAATCCGTTTTCGATGGACAACTAAAAAATTGTATCTTGTTACAATTCTGTTGCTTAATGAATGAGAGGCTGAGTCCATGTTTTATAAAATAAACCGCACTCAGAAGGAAAGTCTCATAAGTGAAATTACACGACATGAAGTTATGAAAAAGTGCGGTAAGCTATTATTAAATATCGCAAAATGAAGCGGCATCACAATCTTAAGCTCGTCATACCGGTGCTTGTAAGGGGCAGGTAGTATTGATGTAAGAGGGGTTACTAAACAAAGCGCTGTTGAAAGTATTATTTTTTGAATTGTTCAGCTAATACTGAGCGTCGTTGCTGCATGAGTCCTTGAGTCTCACCCGCTACAGTATCTTCATACCCTTCTTTTATGAATTGTTTGGATGGTGTGTTCGGCACTAGCCGCTTTAAACGAGGTGAATTGTAGGTACCGCTAATGGTATAAATCGTTGGGCCTGAACCTGTATTGATCGTGACATCGTTACCATCAAAATCAAACGAGGTACTGATGAAACGATAGTTCATCATCACACCATCATCGGAAAGTGTAAGAATATCTGTTTTGTAAGGTGGAGCACCAATCTCGATCCATGTGCCATGGACGTTACTTGGGCTTACAGATTTTTGGTAGGCTTGGTAGCCGAAATAGCCGACGGTGAGGGCAATCATAAAGCCAGCCATTAAGAAGGCGTAGAGTAACGAATTGGCCAATATATCGCTGCTTTTCGTGGTATTTTTAGCCATTATCTCTTCATTTTAGTTACTCATACTGGTGATGATTCTATAAAATAAAACGATAGGTTGCAAAGGTTCTTATAAGAGTTAGAAGCAGGATCGAATGTTCTTTTGAATCAAACTGCCTCAGTGATTTTTTACCCACACATTCAGTCTTCATGCTTTGTTAAGGAATATTTACTTAGAATGATTAGGTTGTATACCCAATGCCACGCCTAAAATGATTTCATCTCGAACGAAATTTAACTTCGAAAGGTCAACAGATCCTAAGCTATATTCATTTATTTCTTGTAGGACAGTCTCGAATTGGTTAAAACAATTAGCACCTA
This sequence comes from Vibrio sp. 10N.247.310.17, assembly GCF_041466605.1. Classification (NCBI taxonomy): domain Bacteria; kingdom Pseudomonadati; phylum Pseudomonadota; class Gammaproteobacteria; order Vibrionales; family Vibrionaceae; genus Vibrio; species Vibrio sp. 10N.247.310.17. Next base: position 20,934 of record NZ_JBFSTC010000013.1, read on the forward strand.
AATTTACGCATAGGCTTATTCGTTGAGCCTAGTAATGCAATTTTGAGATAACAAGGAAGTACAATGATTAAAGAAAATACATACTTTGAAGGCGGTGTTAAGTCGTTAGCGTTTAACCAGTCTGGTGCTGATGTGAGTGTTGGTGTGATGGCCGCTGGTGAATACACATTCGGTACTGCAGCTCCGGAAAAGATGACTGTTGTTAAAGGTGCTTTAATTGTAAAGCGTGTTGGCGATGACGATTGGACGACATTCCAATCTGGTGAGTCTTTTGACGTTGCGGGTGACTCTTCATTCGATTTACAGGTTAAAGAAGCGACAGCTTACCTGTGTGAATACTTGTAGGAAGGCCTGAGTTCGTTCAACCAGAGTATCGTTTATCTATGGCTTAATAGAAAAAAACCACGCTCTAGGAGCGTGGTTAAATAAGTGATAATAACCGGCAGTGGATAGTGTCACTTGTTTTTACAGTCATCAAATGGATGACCAAATTGTTGTTCGTTGCAAAATCTCTTCAATCTTCAATCTTCAATCTTTAACTTCAATTCAAAGCTAAAAGCGCAAAGACGTCGTCAATTAGTAAGTCTCAAAAACGCCATTGTTGTAGTCCTGAATCGTCTGTTCAATTTCTTCCATCGAGTTCATGACAAACGGACCATAGTGCGCAACAGGTTCATTAATCGGCTCACCAGAAAAAATCAGTACACCTGAATCTTCTAAACTACTCAGAGACAGCAAGTCAGCTTTAGTGAGTAACGCAAGTTGACCTTGGTTGATGACTTTATCACCGATCTTAATACTGCCTCGGTACACGTAAGTCATGGCATTGTGATTAACATCTATCCCTAATGTTATTTTTTGCCCAGAATGACATCGCCAATCCGCTACGCTTAACGGCACACCTGTTTGTTGCAGTGGACCTTGCGTTCGTAAAGCCTCTATATCATGGTCAGCTAGGTTATGCAGTTCGAATACACCAGCAATAACTCTCAATAAACCATTTTGTTCACTTTGATGCTCCGCGATGCTTTCATTTTGGAAGTCGTGATATTGCGCTGGTTGCATTTTGTGTGTTGCAGGTTGGTTTATCCAAATCTGAAATCCATGTAGTGCACCTTCTTCCATCATTGGCATTTCGCTGTGAATCACACCACGACCCGCGGCCATCCACTGTGCACCACCGCTGCGAAGCTCTCCAACATTCCCCATGTGGTCTTTGTGCTGGAAGTGACCTTGCAGCATGTAAGTGAGCGTTTCTATCCCACGGTGAGGATGTGGAGGAAAGCCGCCAACATAATCTTTGCTTTCATCCGACTTAAGTTCATCAATCATTAAAAATGGAGAGAAACGCGTGTTATTGAAACCAGCGAGTCTTTGTATTTTTACGCCATCACCATCGGAGGTAGCGTGTGCTGCAATCACATGATCTACTGCTCTTACACTCGTCATTTTGAAATCCTCATAAACTTGAATAGCTGTAGTTTATGTAATTTGATTTAAAAAGAAGATGGCACAGTGTTGAGTGACTTATTCGAAAATTTTGAACAGGTAAGAATATGAAATTATGTCTATACTTGAATAGAGAGCAGACCGCCAAGGAGGCCGCTATGGCAGTACAGCAAAAACATGGCGAAAGGCAAGGTCGGATGGGCTTTGATAACGATTTTACAACGGAGCAAGGTCAGCGTTTTACAGAGGTTGCGAATAAAGCGGTTAAGCGCCGTGTTAGAAAGCACCAGGCAGATGGGCCTTTTATACACTCGGCTAAGCAAGCCGCTTTTAAAACCGTTGCTAAATCTAAGAACGAAAATCGAAATTTAGTACGACAAGTCGTTTGGATTATTGTTATTGGCCTAGTGAGTTTATGGGCCATGTATATGGCAGGCTAGCGTGGACGCGTTTTTAATAACGTAACATTGCTCCCTTCGACCTTCGCTTCAAGACAACCTTCAAGCTCAGATGATTCCGATTCTGAGAAGGCTAGGTTTGTCGGTAGCTCTTCTATCAAGGTTGATACGGGATTATCGTGATAATAAGCGTATCGATTTTTTCCTGAATGTTTGGCAACATACATCGCTTTATCAGCACATCTCGTCAGCTCATGTAATTCTTGAGCATCTTGCGGGTACAACGAAACCCCAACACTGAGTGTCAATTCCTTGATTCTCTCGTTTGTCTGGCAACCACTTTCGAATAGCCCACAAATCCGATCTAAAATACCGTCTAGATCTTTGCGAGTTGGTACATCGTAGAGCATCAAAACAAACTCATCTCCAGCAAAGCGCGCAATCGAATAATCGTATTCATGACTTACCCTGTCTCTGGTTCGGATGTTGTTGCTTAAACGATTCGCAAAATGCTGTAAAACACTGTCTCCGACGTCGTGTCCGTAGCTATCATTAATGCCTTTAAAGTCATCTATGTCCAAAAAAACTAATGCAGTCAGTGAGCGTTCACTATCCACTGTCGCAAGTTTTTCTGTCGCCCAGCGTTCAAAGCTCCAACGGTTTGCCAAGCCTGTTAGTTGGTCTCTATAGGCCAGATCTTCAATCCCCTCTTTATATAGGCGTTGAATATAACTGACGGCTTTTGTGTAGTAATAAGCTGATGTGTGACATACCAAGCTCATTGTAAATAAGCTAAGAATAAACCGGTGTGAGCTGCTAAAAGGTAAAGAAAAGCTGCTAGGCATCGCTGTAATCAAGGTGCTGATAAATACACAAAATGAGGTACTGAATATAATGCCAATTCTGAAATCGTTTATGAAAATGACGGCAGCCAAAATCGGGTAGAGCCAGAGTGTCCGCTCGGGAATGGCGTGACTGTACAAGAATAGGATGACTCCTTGAACGAGCAGAACACCACTTAGAATCAATTCTGAATACTCAGCGGCAGTGACTTTTTTCACGTAAAATGCATTGGAGATAGCGATAAGTGCAAAACACAGTTCGAAAATTGACAGAGTGTAATGCTGACCTTGGAAGTAAGCCCAAGTGTAGAATGTGAATAACGCAGCGGCAGCCAGTGAAAAGGAGTGGACAATTTTTTGCTTGCGAGTGGATCGTATGTCCGCCATTTCTTCTAGGTGTCTGCCGACGAGCCTTTTCATGTGATTTGTGCCAAAGATTTTGATAATTGATGTTAATAGTAGATGAAATAAAAATCATAGCAGAGTGTTAGTGACCTTTTTAGTGTGACTACTATCAAGGTTTCATATTTAAATGATGAGTGACTCACAATAAATAGTGATGCGCGTCACTAACGGTGCAGATGTATCCGAGAGTGAAACAATCAAGGTTCTAGTTGCAGGAAGTTACTTGGCTATTATCTACTTGCTTTCCAATACGTTACTTAACATAGTTGGTAGATAGCTAATGTTTATAGATACCTAAATTTGATAGAGGCTCATAATGTTAATTACCTTTAGTTGCAAAGCTCATGCTAGCGTCACGATGTTTGGTGAAGTCGGTCTTCAGTTCATTAAGATGCTTGGACATAGTGGCACTATCCCCGGAGCAATTGATGCTTCAGAGGTTTCTCAAGCGTTAAGCAATTTGCGTGCTGCGATCGCCGCTGAGCAGAGCAAGCAGGTAGAACAAGAAAATACCGATGACGATAATGAAGAGGTTGTTGAAGCGCCTGTTAATATCGGTAGCCGAGCTTTCCCGTTAGTTGAACTATTGAAAGCGGCCATTAAAGACGAATGCGAAGTGATGTGGGAAGACGGTAGCGGTAAGCGATTGTAAGAGTATTCGAGCTCTTCGAATCAGAAAACAAACGTTTTCATAGGTTGACTAATAAATGCAAACTGAAACAATACGCTGCATTTATAGAAGTGTGTTGATCTAAAGGAAATTTGATGAGCTCTTATTCTCATGTTCGCAGTTACGCCAGTTTATTCAGTGCCTTATCGTTGGCGGTTGCGTCAGCTCCGAGTGCGGCTGATATATCAACAACGCCCGTCATTGGTGGCGTGTTTAGCTCCAGTGAAGTGTTGAAAAATCGGGTGCTTTCAAGCCTAAGTTATTCTGCCAGACTCACTCGTGATGCGGCTATTTTCACGATTGGTGGCGTTACATTAGATGCGTATATTCTCGCTCTCCCTTTAGACGTCAAAACAAAAGCCAGAGTCGTTGCTCAGTTATCCAACCCGACGTACTCAATTCCTTTGGGTTATTTTCTCTATAGTTATTACGACCGCTATTCAGGCTTGGGCAGTGAAGATGTGTTCAAATCTTACTTGTCGACGGTTTATGATAAGCAGGCACTAAAGGGCTTTGAACATAGCCTCTATCATGTTGGAGATAAGCCAACCTCAGAGCATCACGAGCCAGATACCTCGACTGAAGCAACGGGACATCATGAAGGTATTCGTATCGATGAACAGTTCATTGCCAACATGGTGGTTATCTACGATGCGTTATTCGAAATTGGTGTCTAGCAGGATATGGACACGCTCCCTGCGAATTACACATACTTAACCAATAGCCCTGAAGATCTAGCGATCATCGCTCAGATTCAACCGATCATCGTTGATTTGATCGGTAAAGCGGCATTGGGAATGGATGACGGCGACATGAAGTCTGCAATGTTGGCGATTGCAGAAGATGGTAAACCAGAAAACGCTGATAAGCCGAATAACAAAGCACAAGCTCTTACCATCACGCTTATTGATTTTGTACGCTTAAACTTGCTGAAAGCTTACCGACAATTTGTGTTTAAAGAAGAACGTGCAGAAGCGCTCGATGATTGGATGCAACAAGCGTTCAGTGACCAGCCTGATGCGCTAATACAATTCTTAGAATCCCAACAGCACAAACGTTTTGCGGTCCAAGTGACGGTCGACGGTTTACAGCAGGGGTTGATCGAAGGCTTGGTCGATGAAGATTCACCTTTCATTTCTGTTGCTTACCAAAATCATAAAAACCGAGCGCAATACAAACCTAAGCTAGAAACGGTTATTGAACCTGAACATCAACAGCAGGTGAGGTTCATGGAAGTTATGTCTGAACAAACCTACCGTGATCCGAATTATCTTCCGTTCTTCAAAAAACTCTATCAAGAGAATCGAAATAATATAAGCCGAGTGGGTATCTCTTCTACTCCGACGATCAGCGTACGTAATCTACCGATCATCAAAACGGGCGCAAAAGTGTCTGGTAACGGTGGTACGGGTATCCCTAATTTCCACTTTGTTGACCGAGAGATCGACCGAGCTTATTACTTCTTCGGCAATGACGCCCTGCAGTTGGATGTGTTGATGGCAAACAACAAGGTGCAGACCATGTTTGATCGCCTTGATTACCTCAAAACGCTGAACTGCAACGCTCAATACGATTGGAATGCTCACACCACTTACGATGGGCTAGTAAACCTAGGTTTGGGTGAGTCACTGCGGGATTATGGTGAGAAACGTTGCGTTAAAGAGCTTCAAGAACGTTCAGAAGTCGAAGTGGTTTTGCAAGAAAAGCGTCAAGCCTTGATTGAAGATATTGAAGCGTATCAGTCTATATCTGGCTTTGATTTTTTCACTAAGTTTTCAAAGAGAGCTCTGGTTAAACAGTCGATCACTCAGTTTGCCGTGTTAGATGGAAAAGGGATGCCAGACTACACCTTGGTTTATAACCCATGGCCGGATCACTTCGCACACTTTACCGGTCCTTTTAGTGACGAAATTCTGATGCCGACGGGAGAGCTTAACCGACTGGACTATTGGATTCGCCAGATTGAAGCGACCTACCGCAGTGCAGGCGTTTACGATAAAACGCTATGGGGCATGGCAGGAGATCATGGTTTAACGCCAGTGTTCTACGCGCTCAACCCCGAAAAGCAGGTATTCGAAGGCTTACAAGCAGAGCTAGATTATCCAATTGTGGTTAAGAAAATATCTTCGGACGAGGGGGAAGGGCCTAAAATCACCAATGCGCTAAGCTACCCAAGCTCGAAGGAATTGGATGTGGTGGTTGCCTCGACTGCTGGTGGTAACTTCATGATGGACTTCTTTAATTCGGCTCAAGGGTGGCAGGTTCAGCCGGTTTACCAAGAACTCACGCAGTGGTCTCCGATTGCAGCGCCAGCTGGTCAGAACATAGACATCATTAATCAGATAGCGCAACGCTTGCCTGAGAGTCTTGATTATATGGTCGTAAGAGAAAGCACATGCGATCAACAACGTTGCGCTGTTCGTGTGATTGGCAACCGTGATTTAAAACGGGTCGATGAATTGATCACACGTGAAGGTGACAAGCTTTTCTATGAGTCGTTGGAAGACAATCGAGCGCCGATTTTACTCAATACGCAAAGGTTAAATCCATACCTAGTATCACCAAGCGAAGCTGGTTTTTCACAGTACTCTCGATTAGTAGAAAAATGTATTAATCGAGCGGTTAAGGCGGATGTGACAACGTGGTGTAGCAGTGCTGAGTGGACTTCATTGACGCAACCAACACCTCGACCAGATTCAGTGAATCAACTGGCTAATATCTACCTTGAAGATAGGGCTGGCACGGTTAACTTGTTCCCTAAAGCGGGAATTGGTTACAACACTAAGGTGCCGGGTCGTCATGCTGGTGAGGATTACTTAGAGAAAGATGCCTTCATCGGATTCTGGGGAGCGCCAATTGGCGATAACTCTCAGCAATTGAAAATCGAAGCTAATGGCTCTTTGGCTCCAACGCTGTTTGAGTATTTGACCGGAGAACCTGTGGTCGAAGGTGAGAACGGTTGGGGTTTTCCGTCGTTGCTGAATAAGTTGGGTGTGTCTAAGAATAATTAAATTCTATTATTTATCGTTTAGGTTACGATACCGTAAAGCGAATCTAATGTGGCTTTTATTAGCCACTTTAGACTTCAATCAACTGCTCAATACAATCGATGTTTAGTTTGCTTGGGGCACCTATTAAATACCTTAACTAACGACACCTTTCCAATACCTCTTCACGACATAACACATTTTAAATAAAGTGATGCTGTTCACGCTTTCTTGACTCCCAATTCTGAACTAAGAATTTTTCCTAGTTATTCTAAGACCCTCTCTCATGCGGTCGCTTTTTAGACTCCTTATTATTTCATCATCGAATTGCAAAGAGTGCATGGTCAGTAATGTTCCGTGCAGACCTCATCAATAATAAGAGAGTTCACAATGTTAAAGTTCCTAGATCAGGTTAGAAAACCGACGCTGGATCTTCCGGTCGAAACTAGAAGAAAAATGTGGTTTAAACCATTCCTACAATCGTACCTAGTCGTATTCATTGGCTATTTGACCATGTATTTAATCCGTAAGAACTTCAATGTCGCGCAAAACGACATGATTTCTACTTATGGATTATCAATGACCGATCTAGGTCTTATTGGTCTTGGCTTTTCAATTACTTATGGTATTGGTAAAACGGTTGTTTCCTACTACGCGGATGGCAAAAACACCAAGCAGTTCCTGCCATTCATGCTTATCCTATCTGGCCTTGCCATGTTGGGCTTTAGCTTCAGCTTGGGTGGCGGCAGCGCTAGCTTATTCATGATGGTTGCCTTCTACGCATTGAGTGGTTTCTTTCAAAGTACCGGTGGCCCTTCAAGTTATTCGACTATTACTAAATGGACGCCTCGTAATAAGCGTGGGTCGTATTTAGGTCTTTGGAACATGTCACACAACGTAGGTGGTGCAGGTGCTGCTGGTGTAGCGCTGTTTGGCGCTAACTACTTTTTTGATGGCAACGTAATTGGTATGTTCGTGTTCCCATCGATCATCGCGATTGTGGTTGGTTTTATTGGGATGCGTTTTGGTAACGACTCTCCAGAAGCATACGGTTTAGGTACAGTTGAAGAGTTGTTTGACGAAGAAATCAGCGAAGAAGATACTATTGCTGAAGAAAATCAAATGACTAAGAAAGAGATCTTTGTTGAATATATCCTTAAAAACAAAGTGATCTGGTTACTCTGCTTCGCGAATATCTTTTTGTACATTGTTCGTATCGGTATCGATCAATGGTCTACCGTTTATGCGTATCAAGAGTTAGGTCTATCAAAAGAAACGGCTATTTCAGGCTTTACTCTGTTTGAAGTTGGCGCTCTGGTCGGTACATTAATGTGGGGTTATTTATCAGACCTTGCTAACGGACGTCGTGCTTTAGTTGCTTGTGTATCGCTTGGACTGATTATTGTATCTCTAGAGTTTTATCAGCATGCAACGAGCGAGTTCATGTACCTAGCATCACTATTCGTACTTGGCTTCCTAGTATTCGGTCCTCAGCTGTTGATTGGTGTTGCTGCGGTAGGCTTTGTTCCTAAGAAAGCAATCAGTGTGGCTGATGGCGTGAAAGGCACATTTGCTTACCTAATTGGTGACAGTTTTGCCAAACTTGGCCTAGGCATGATTGCAGACGGAACGCCTATTTTCGGCTTAACAGGTTGGAAAGGGACATTTGCAGCACTCGATACTTCTGCTGCCATTTGTATTGTTTTACTGCTGTTCGTTGCTATTGCGGAAGAGAAGAAGATTCGTCACGCGAAGAAGATGCACCTAGCGGCTCAAAACGCGTAGCTTGTCTGAGTACTTGTTCTCGCGCATTTGTTGTCGCAAAGAGAGTTTCGGGTAGATAGTTTCACGTGATTTATTGGTTTAAAGCACGTGAGATCATACCAATCGTTAGTTCTATTCAGTATCATCTGTACCGATAAACTTAATATTAAATAGCTCCTGATGGGGCTATTTTTCTGTCTTACTCTTAATTTTGGTTAATATCATGATTAATGTTGCGCTTGTTGATGACCACGTCATTGTTCGATCTGGCTTCGCTCAATTACTCAGTCTTGAAACTGATATAACGGTCGTGGGGGAGTTTAACTCTGCGGCAGAAGCGCGCCTCGGACTGCCAAGTTGTCACCCTGATGTTGTTATCTTGGATATTTCAATGCAAGATGAAAGTGGCCTGAGCTTATTGGAAGAGATTCCATCTGGCATTGCTAGCATTATGTTGAGCGTACATGACTCTCCGGCGATGGTTGAAAAGTCATTAGAGTTAGGAGCTAAAGGTTATCTCAGTAAACGCTGTAGCCCTGATGAGTTAATTCAGGCCGTACACACGAGCGCAAATGGTGGCTGCTACCTTACGCCAGATATCGCCATAAAACTGGCGACACCAATGAAGAATAAAGCCTCGTTAAATCAGCTCACCCGCAGGGAAAGCGAAGTGTGCCAGTTATTAGCGACAGGGCTCGACGTGAAATCTATTGCCGTCGAGTTAGAGGTTAGCCATAAAACGGTACATGTGCACCGTGCCAATGCCATGGACAAACTCAATGTTAAGAACAACGTTGAGTTAGCTAAATTGTTCACTCAAGACCAGTACTAATGCGTTCTTATCTAGCCACCTCCTTATGCGGGGTTTTTATGGCTGGCTGTGCATGGTTCTGTTTATGGGTTATTGCCTTCTATTTCATTAATGACCCTGAGTTAGCCATTCTGCTTTTCCCATTCTCACTCCGGTTAGGAATGACGCTGCACACTCGCACTCACTATTGGCCTGCTATCTATATTGCAGAGTGGGGGCTCGCGATTGCTCTAGCTCTACTACTTGATGAACCTCAATGGCTGACGATACTAATCGCCAGTGGACTAAGTATTCCAGCCACTCTAATTGCCAAACGTTATTATTCTGGTGACCTGAATCGTCACTTGTTAGTGATGGCGAGCTTAATCATGGTCACAGCACTCATCAATGTTGCCGTGGTCAGTTCTCATGTTCCGGCTGTTTACATGGTGTGGTTGGTGAGCATCACGGGTGGTTTGATGTTGGTGCCGATGTGTTATTTGGTATGGAATTACCTATTCCAAAATAAGTGGGCGCCACTGAGCTCTTACTTAATCCATAATGTTGTAGAGTTCAAAATCCGTCACATCGCTTTATACAGCCTCTTGTTGGTCGTCAGTATTTTGATACAAACCAGTTTGCCAGATGAGCTAAGGCGCTTCGCCCCGTTCTGTATGGCTATCCCTATTATCTTGCTCGCCGTTCGTTATGGATGGCAAGGCGCCTTGCTCGCTACCCTGCTAAATAGCGTCGCGTTGATTGCAGCCCACAGTGGCACGTCCAAACTCGAAATTACTGATTTACTCTTGTCTCTTTCCGCTCAGACCATCACCGGTATTTTGCTTGGTTTAGCTGTTCAAAAACAAAAAGATCTCAACTCGAAATTACGCAGTGAGCTCTCTAGGAATCAAAACCTTTCCCGTCAGCTAATCACGGCTGAAGAATCGGTTCGTCGTGATATTGCCCGTGAGTTACATGATGAGATAGGCCAGAACATCACGGCAATTCGGACTCAAGCGAGCATTATCAAACGTGTCGATGCAGCTGAAATGAGCGTTCGCTGTGCTGGTACGATTGAATCATTATCGTTGAATGTTTATGACACCACCAAGCGCTTGCTAACGAAGCTAAGACCCAAAATGTTGGACGACCTTGACCTGAAGGACTCCGTTGAACAGCTCATACGTGAAATGGAGTTCTCGGATCACGGTGTTGATATCCAGTTAAATTGGCACGGTGACTACTCATGTTTGAGTGACACGCTCAAGGTTACTCTCTTCCGACTGTGCCAAGAGTCTTTAAACAACGCCCACAAATATGCTGAAGCAAGTGAAATTAGAATAGAACTGATTCTAGACGATCAAGCTTATCTTCGAATTACAGACAATGGTGTTGGTTTTACAGCGCAGGATCTTCTCAAAGGAATGGGTGTTCGTGGTATGCAAGAGCGTGTTCAGGCGCTCGGTGGCAAGATGACAATCAACGCTAATGACTCTTCTTCGGGTACTAATATCAGCGTTACATTACCTAAAGTGTGAGAACGAATATGTTTGGATTTCTGCGCTCAACAACGTCAAAAAGTCATACTCTAGGCGATGATGAGGTCAATCAGCGTTATCGTTATTGGCGTCTCCACATCATGATAGGAATGTATGTCGGTTATGCAGGTTTTTACTTCACTCGTAAAACCTTTAATTATGCCGCGCCAGCCATGATCACCGATCTTGGCTTAGACAAAGGCGATATCGGCTTGATTGGCACGCTCTTCTATCTTTCTTACGGCTTATCTAAGTTTATTTCAGGCACGATATCGGATCGGTCGAACCCGCGTTACTTCATGGGCCTCGGCCTAATCGCGACAGGCTTGATCAATATCGCGTTTGGTTTTTCTAGTTCGTTGGCGGCTTTTATATCGCTTTGGGTGCTTAATGCATGGTTCCAAGGTTGGGGCTGGCCATCGTGTTCCAAGTTATTGACGACCTGGTATTCTCGCTCCGAAAGAGGCTTTCGCTGGGCTATATGGAATACAGCACACAACGTTGGTGGGGCATTGATTCCTATTCTCGTTGGCTATCTAACTCTCCAATACAGTTGGCGATCTGGGTTTATATGGCCGGGTGTGATTGGTGTTTTTATTGGTCTCATTGTCTGTTGGCGCTTACGTGATAAGCCCACGACCATGGGGCTTCCGACGGTAGGGAAGTGGCGCAATGACCATCTAGAATTGGCGCAAGAGAGCCATGGGCAAGGGTTAAGCTATCGAGAGATCCTGAAAGCCTATGTGTTCAGCAATAAGTACATTTGGCTGCTCGCCTTTAGCTATGTGTTGGTTTACATCGTAAGAACGGCAGTTAACGACTGGGGCAATTTATATCTCACCGAAGAGCACGATTATAGTTTGATAAACGCCAACGCTGCGTTGTCTCTGTTTGAGATTGGCGGTTTCGTTGGTTCACTTGTTGCTGGATGGGGATCGGATAGGCTGTTTGGTGGTAACCGTGGTCCCATGAATATCCTGTTCGCGATTGGTATCTTCCTCTCGGTATCCGCTTTATGGCTTATGCCTCTAACCAACTTTGTGTTTCAAGCGGCTGGGCTGTTTTGTGTAGGCTTTTTTGTGTTTGGCCCTCAAATGCTAATAGGTATGGCTGCCGCGGAATGCTCACATAAAGACTCCGCAGGAGCTGCGACAGGCTTTGTTGGCTTATTTGCCTATATGGGTGCAGCACTTTCTGGCTACCCATTAGCGCTCGTTCTAGAAACTTATGGTTGGAGTGGGTTCTTCATTACCATCTCGACTTGTGCGGCCGTTATTGGCTTGCTGCTACTGCCTTTCCTACAAGCCCAATCGCCTCAGAAAAGTGCAGAGGTTCGCTCTGGCTTTTAAGGGATTTCTTCGTAAATAAGATAGCTGCTAATGGTCCTCTGGTTATTATGCAGCTACCCTATCTTCAGCGTTTTTTATACGTAGCATTTAAATGTGACTCTTTTCACGCTTTTCATGGTTCTCACCTGTTTCTAAGAATTTTTCCTATTGCGTCTAAGACCTCATCTCATGTGGGTTCTAGCTGCTCTCTGTAGTCTTTCTAATTATTTACGTTATTAGAAATTAGCTCTCTGAATTGTGTTCAAAGGGCTCACTACGGAAAACGCCATGTCACTCAGCCACTTCTCAGAATACTCATTTTTCCCAATGGAAAACACCATCCAAAATTATGCATGGGGGAGTATTTCTTCGATACGTGAACTGTTTGGCTTTAAGAATGAGTCACAAGAGCCGCAAGCGGAAGTTTGGATGGGAGCGCATCCAAAAGGTTGCTCAATGGTTAAGCTTGACCAACATTTGGTGCCTCTCTCTGAGCTGATTAACAAGAATAAACCCGCTTATTTATCTACTGATATTGCGCAGGAGTTCGGTGAACTGCCGTTCTTGTTTAAGATCTTGGCAGCGGAAAAAGCGCTATCGGTCCAGGTCCACCCAAACAAGCACCAAGCCGAGTTAGGCTTTGCGAGAGAGGAGCAAGCAGGAATCCCTCTGACTGCAGGGCATCGTAATTACAAAGACTCTAACCATAAACCTGAATTGGTTTACGCGATCACTGAATACCAAGCGATGAATGGCTTTCGAGAATTTAACGAAATATTAGGTTTGTTCAGAAGATTAGACTCTAGCGTGCTCGCTGGCTTGATTGAAGAGTTTGGGACCCACCTTGACTCTCTAGGCTTAGAAGCTTTTTTCCGCGATCTGTTAACGCTAGATGACCAACGTAAACATCAAGCATTAGATCAACTTCTGACTTACGCAGAGTCTCATCAAGACCAAGCTGAATTTGCTTTGGTTACTGAGCTTAGCCATCAGTACCCGAACGATATCGGTTTGTTTTGTGTTCTGCTGCTTAACTTGATCACATTGGAGCCGAGTGAAGCGATGTATTTGAATGCGAACACTCCGCACGCTTACATTAAAGGTACCGGGCTTGAGATTATGGCAAATTCAGACAACGTGCTACGAGCAGGTTTAACGCCAAAACACATTGATGTCGCTGAGTTAGTCGCCTGCACAAAATTCACGCCAATTCCGTTCGAAGGCTTGTTGTTAGAGCCATCAAAACTGGGTAAATGTGATTGTTATGATATCCCAGTCAGTGACTTCAATTTCAATATCTTTCATCGTCCTCATCAAGAAGAAGTTATCACAAGTGGCGCTGAAATTTTAATGGCAATAGATGATGATCTAGTGCTAATGAGTCAGAAAGGCGAGCACTTAACCCTCACCAAAGGGCAATCGGTATTTATCCCAGCTTATATTGGCCATTACGAATTGAGCAGCAAAGGGCGAGTGGCGAGAGCGTTTAATTAGCGAAGTCGCTTCTAGTTTAAATAGAGAGTCATCCCCACGAAATTAGTATCACTATCATCAACAATTTGGTAGCCAAGCGCCTGATAAAAACTGATGGCGCGGGTGTTACTTCTAAAGCTCGACAGAGTGACTTGGTTTCGTTGTTCTTGATGGGCTTTTTCGTGGATGAGTGACATGACTTTTTTACCAAGAGACTGACCTTGGTATTGAGGGGAAATGATCAGCAGATGAATATGGTATGCGTTGTCATAAGGCTTAAAGCAGACTAGTCCTACTTTCTCATTTTCGCTATATATCCAATGAAACCAAGAGGGATGATAATCATTGATTAGGCGTTGACGTTGGAAGTCGTCGTCCCATCCGAAAACGTTATCTACGTGTATGAAAAGACCTTGTTTAACACACGTAAACAGTTCTTCGAATTCAGAATTTGAAACGAGCTGGAGTTGTATATTCTCTTCTTGTCTTGCCACTTTGCTTTCTTCCTTATCAAACGCCTTTGAATAAGCAAACAGTAACATAATTGAAGAAGCCGAATTAGCTTAGAATTGCGATGTGATGAAACCAAAAAGCCATGCGTGATGCATGGCTTAGAATAAAGTCTTGGACTGATTTTTCTATACGATCTTAAGTGCGTGGTGGCGCGTGAGCTGTTTGTGTAGCGAGTCTTTTAGCGCCATGCGTTCAACTTTGAGGTTGTGCATGCTGTCGTCATCGATAGGGCTGCCAGAGATTTCTAGCTGACGGATGTCGTAGTCGAGTTGGTGGTATTTCTGCATGTCTGCTTTGAATTTTTCGTCGTCGTGGTTGAGCTGAACAATGTCTAATTTAAGATCTGGGAAATCTAAGATAAAGGCATGGTTTTCATTGAGCATTGGCACTTCCTCTCTAGTCGGATTTTTAGGGCGTGTTGATCTTTCGAGCTTGTTTTTGCGGCGAATTGCTGGGTATTTCTACAAGGCAGAGGCTTTGATGTGTAGCTAGCCTACATGAGAGGCCGATAACGTAGTAGAAATAACCAGCAAACGCTGCCCGAAGGGTTCGGCTAAAAGCGTTTTACTCTTTGTTAAGGGAGATTTGCTTAGAATGACTAGGCTACTTCTCCCTCGCCGCGATTAAAACGCTTTTATCTCGAACAAAATCCAACCGCGGAAGGTCAACACGCCCTGACAGTATAGAAGCAATTTATCGAAAGAAATGTGGTTCAAAACACAAAGCCGTAAAGCGATCAAAAAAGGGCACAAACTCGAGAAATCATCTTCGAACTTGCGCCCTTTTTTGTGTATATAGCTAACTATTTATAGTTATATGTTTAGAACTATGTGTGTTGAAAGCAGAAAGCTTACTTTGCTTTCTTACCAGAGCGTTGCTGCTCTTTGTGTGCAAGCTTTTCTTTCTTACGTTGATCGATAAGGTGAGCGGCTTCGCCACCTACGTGGGTTTCACCACGGGCATTCGACAGTTGAACTTGCTTTTCACGTTCGCGGAAACGCGCTTTCTGCTCATCGCTGTGTTTATCAACACACTTAGGGCAGCTTACGCCTTTCTCAAAGTGCTCAGATGCTTTGTCTTCGTCTGTGATTGGCAGGCGACAAGCGTTACACACGTCGTAGCCGCTCTTCTCTAGCTGGTGGTTAACTGCAACACGACCATCAAATACGTAGCAGTCGCCTTCCCACATGCTCTCTTCTTCTGGTACTTCTTCTAGGTACTTAAGAATGCCGCCTTCAAGGTGGTAAACCTCATCAAAGCCTTGCTCTTTCATGTAGGCTGTTGATTTTTCGCAACGAATACCGCCAGTACAGAACATCGCGACTTTCTTGTGCTTCTTAGGATCAAGATTTTCTTCAACGTACTGAGGGAATTCACGGAAGGTTTCTGTGTTTGGGTTTACAGCATTTTTGAATGTGCCGATGTCCACTTCGTAGTCGTTACGGGTATCAACCAGAATTACATCAGGATCAGAAATCAGAGCGTTCCACTCGTTTGGTTTCACGTAAGTGCCGACAACGTGGCGTGGGTCGATACCCTCAACGCCCATGGTTACGATCTCTTTCTTGAGCTTAACCTTGGTGCGGTTGAATGGTTGTTCTTCGTTGAACGACTCTTTGTAAACAACATCAGCCAAACGAGAATCTTGTTTGAACCATTGAAGAAGAGCGTCGATAGATTCGCGCTTACCTGCAACGGTGCCGTTGATACCTTCACTCGCAAGTAGCAAAGTACCGCGGATTTGGTTGGCTTCTAACACGTCAGTGAGTGGCTGGCGAATTTCTTGGTAATCATCAAGTGCTACGAATTTATACAGAGCACATACAACATATTGAGACATGGTTTTTCCTTTCTGCGAGCTGGAACGTAAATCCAGAGCGTTGCCTTTTATGATACATACTGAGTTTGATTTACTCAGGTTTGCCCATATTGGCTTATTAAAATCCGCCGCAGTATAACCAAGCCAAGGAAGGACAAAAACCAACCAAAAGTAGGGCTATTTAGCATTATTACCAGTGTGGTTTTTGGACTAAGAAATGCAATGAAACCGTTTTATCTGGTTCGAATTACAACACGTATTCCCAAACCAAAAAGGCCCTGCTGTAAAAATACATCAGGGCCTTGGTATTGAATCTGTCTGACTTAATCAGCGATTACGCTTGGTTCAGTACTTCCGCTAAGCGTTTCACCGCTTCAGTCAACTCTTCTGGGTTGGCGTTGGTGAAGTTTAAGCGCAGTGCGGCTTTGGCTTCATCGGCCTTTGGATAGAATACTGGGCTTGGTACAACCGCTACACCATTCGATAGTAGAGTTTTAGCCAGTTCAAAGGTGTCGCACTCTGGGATTTCTACCCAAATGAACATCCCGCCATCTACGGCTTTTAAGACGCAATCTGCAGGCAGTTGTTTCTCTAATTCTGAGAACAGTACTTCATAACGAGACTTGTACAGGGTGCGAATGTTTTCCATGTGTACGCCAAAGTCTTCATGTTTTAGAAGACCAACAAGCAGTGCTTGCATTGGTACACTTGAGTGTAAATCCGCGCCTTGCTTCACTTTGATCAGTGGCTCAAGGTAGCTGCGTTTTCCTGTTACTGCGCCAATACGTAAACCTGGCGATGCGATCTTAGAGAATGAACGAAGAACGATAGAGTTGTCAGGGCAGAACGAAGAAACCAACGGCAGTTCTGTACCTGTGAAACGTAGCTCACGGTATGGTGCATCTTCAATGAATGCCACGTTGTATTTGATACACAGCTCAGCGACTTTTTGACGAGTTTCTGTTGCCCAGCACACGCCGGTTGGGTTGTGGAAATCAGGCACGGCATAGAACATCTTCGGTGATTGCTGTGCAAAGCACGTTTCCAGTTCATCTAGGTTCGGGCCAAATTCAGTTTGAGACACGGTTGCAATGTTTGCTTGAACTAGGCCAAACACCTGCATCGCACCTAAGTAGCTTGGCGCTTCCATCACAACCACATCACCCGGGTCAACATACGCACGTGCAATCAAATCCAAACCTTGCTGAGAGCCAGTACAGATCATTGCCGTGTGTGATTCTGGCAATTGGTAGCTTTGTGTAAGGTGGTCAAGCAACGGGCCGTAACCGGCAGTCGAACCGTATTGGAAAACTTCAGGCATGTTCGCTAGGTTTTCTAGCGTTGGCTTCATTAAATCGATTGGGAATGTTTTCTCGTCCGGTAAACCACCGGCCAATGAGATGACATTTGGATCACTTGCGGCTGCGAGGATCTCTCGAATGTATGAAGATTGAATCTGTTGTAATGACTGTGCGATTTCCATGTGTTGTGTCTCGTCGTTTATCGTTTTTATTCTATCGCTTGATATTACACGGCAATTGTAAAAACTAGCGTGTCCGTTTATGCTCTTAAACATGTCCATTTATGCTATTTAAACGATGTCACGACAACACTTATCCCGAATCAATGATGTTTTGTTCCATATTCATCAAGACATCAGCCAACCTCTGTCGGCAAAAGCGCTCTCCGAGATTGCGGCTTATTCAGAACAACACTTCCACCGCACCTTTAAAAGCGTGGTTGGGGAGTCGCTACATCAGTACATTCGACGCACTCGAATGGAGTATGCAGCCAATCAATTGATGTTCGATACCACGTCGTCAGTGGTAGAGATTGCTAGTAAATGTGGCTTTAGTTCGGTGTCTTCATTTAGCCGAGCATTCAAAGCGACCTTTAACATGTCACCGGGAGAATGGCGTAAACACGACTTACAGATAGCAGAAAAACCCTATTTGAAAGATCCCGAAGTAGCGGCGGGTTATTTGAACGTAGCGCAGCGAGTGTTACCTGAACCGAAGATCGTTGAAACACCGGAGCGAATGGCGGCTTATGTTCGACATACGGGTTATAACCGTTCTATTCGCAACGCGTGGTTGATATTGAAAGCGTGGGCGAACTCAGAACAGCGTGACTTTTCGAGCCAATTTGGTTTGCATCACTCAAACCCTGCTTGGGTGGAAATGGACCAGTGCCGCTATGTGGCGTGTATCGCGATTGATGAGCCGATTAAGTATCGCAGTGTTGTGAACCAGATGGTGATTCCGGGTGGGTTACACGCGGTATTTCGACTGAATGGCCGTTATGGTGAACTGCTACCACAGATCAGTATGGTATTAGAAAAATGGTTACCTGCTTCTGGTTTCAAACAGCGCTCGACTCCCGCGTATGTGCATTATCATCAGAATCATTTTCTCAACAGTGATGAAGTGTTTGAGCTTGATTTCTATCTGCCAGTGAGTTTTTATTAGTAACCCCATTTTTGAGGAAAAATTATGTATCTCGTTTTGTATTGCCACAATATTGGTATGACCGACTTTTCCTTCTTTGAAACGGAAGATTTCGATAAAGAAGAGGGCTATATCGTGCGAGGTAAGTGGCCGAACGAGAAAGCGTTTCGTGATTACTTAACCAAAGAGTTTGGTGGCATGAGCGAATTTCAAGTGATCGACTTAATCGCCAAAGGTGCAGAAGCAGAACACTACTCGCCAGAAGAGTTGATGCGCTTAGCTTTGTAATATCTAGTTTAATAACGGTTAGCTTATCAGCATCCAGTTAAGTAGCATCTTTCGAACAAACGAATAAAGAAATGGCAGCCTGATTGGGCTGCCATTTTCGTTTTAAGTTAGAGCAAATTGCTCTGTACTAAGAGTGAAGCTATTGCGCCACTTCGTCCACCAAGTACAAGATGGATTGATACGGAATGCCACTGTGGTGCGACAAACCGATCTCACAGGTTCGACTGTTGCTGAATCCACGAGTACAGTTGCTCGGCACTTGTTCTTTGAGTGGGTGTACCGCCGCTTCATTCAGCTCTGGCGTGGTAAAACCTTTATCACCTGCCCAACCACAGCATTGAATATGCTCAGGAACAATCACCTCTTCGGTACAGGCTTTAGCAAGGTTCAACATCGCGCCTTCTAAACCCATTCGACGAGAGCTACAAGTCACATGCAGCATCACGGTTTCTTGGAGCGGCTCAAGTGTCAGGTGCTCAAGCAAGTATTGGTTCACAAACCCTGTCGGCTCTAGTACCTCTAACGGTTTGGTGAACTGTTCAATACTGCGTTTAGCACATGGGCTGGTATCCATTAAGACTGGGTATTCACCTTGACGACTCGCTTGCCATAACACTTCTTCGAGCTGTTGCGCTTTAGATTGAGCTAAATCGGTCATCCCTTTGCTGTCGTAAGGCATGCCACAACATTGGTCGTCTAGCTTCTTCGGAAGAATCACCTCAAATCCGGCTTTGTTAAGCAAAGACATGGTCACTTCCGTTAGAGGACGTTGATCGCCCGCATCGCTTTGTTGACCCATGGTTCGACTCGCACACGAAGGGAGGTAAACCACCTTCTTGTGATTGCTTGAGGATTCTGCTGTCACTGGTGATGAGACTAGCGAGTGGCTATTGGATTGCGGCATCTCCGGCATCCAAACCGGTGTCGCGCCTTTAGTTATTGAGCGCAAGCCGTTGGTTAGCTTGCCGACTGTGTTTGTGCCTAATACTTTGCTCGCCACTTGGTTGGTTTTGAGGCCGGCCTTAGTAAGTTTTGTGGTGGTCGAGAAGTGATCCGCTGTCCACTTAGCAATTGGAGTGAACTTCTCGTACTTGGCAACACGAAGCTTCTTAATCAAGTCACCAGTGTTGATTCCCACTGGGCAACGCTCGGCGCATAGGCCGGTTGCGGCGCAGGTATCAATGCCTTGGTATTCGAAGGTTTTCTCTAGCTCACTTGCTTCTATCTCTTCACCTGCAGCACGGCGGCGTTGTAACTCGCGGTACAGCACGATACGTTGGCGTGGCGATAGAGTTAAGGTACGAGACGGACAAACAGGCTCACAGAAGCCACATTCGATACAGCGGTCGACAAGGTCATCGGCAGCAGGCATTGGCTTCAAATTGGTGATGTGTGAATTCGGATTGTCGTTAATAATAACGCCGGGGTTAAGCAGCCTTTCTGGGTCAAACAGCGCTTTGATCTGTTGCATCAAGGCGTAGCCGTCTTTACCCCATTCCAATTCCACATAAGGCGCCATGTTACGACCTGTACCATGCTCTGCTTTTAGAGAACCTTGGTATTTCACCGCAACCAGTTCGGCAACATCATCCATGAAATCGCCGTAGCGGTCGATTTCTGTTTGGCTGTCGAAGCCTTGAGTAAACACAAAGTGCAGGTTGCCTTCTAGGGCATGACCAAAAATGATCGCTTCGCTGTAGTCGTATTTGTCGAACAGTTCTTGCAGCTCTCGAATGCCGTTAGCGAGGTTTTCGACAGGGAAAGCCACGTCTTCGATGATAACGGTTGTGCCAACTTCACGCACTGCGCCAACAGCAGGGAACATGCCTTTTCGGATGCCCCATAGGGTCGCGACTGTCTTTGGATCGGAAGTGAAAGGGACCGATTCAACAATCGTGTATTCAGTCAATGCGTCCAAAATTGATTTACATTGTAAATCTAAGTCCTGCTGGGAGCTGGCGTGTGATTCAACCAAAATAGCCGCAGCTTCTAAGTCCAAGCTTGGCATAAATGCAGGCATACCCGGTTTATCCGCGACTGAACGCAGCGCTCTGCCATCCATCAATTCAACGGCAGCAACCGGCGTTTTTGATAGCGTAGTAACGGCTTTACTGGCTTGTTCGATGTCGGCAAACACCAACAGAGCCGAGGCTTTGTTCGGATGTTCGATCACCGTGTTGTAGGTAATCTCAGCAATGAAACCAAGTGTGCCTTCTGAGCCAATCATCAAGTGTTTGATGATCTCAATTGGATCGTGGTAATCGACCAAGGCATTCAGAGCGTAGCCAGTGGTGTTTTTGAGGCGGTACTTGTGGCGGATTCTGTCTGCGAGTTCTTGGTTTGACGCTGTCTGTTGATGTAATTCGACAATGCCTTCAAACAGTGCTTTGTGTGATTGCTTGAATGCCTCAACACTTGCGTTGTCAGCCGTATCAAGCAGGGAGCCATCACTCAATACGATTTTCATGCTCTCAACGGTGCGATACGAGTTTTGCGCAGTACCACAACACATGCCGCTGGCGTTGTTCGCGGCGATACCACCGATTTTACAGGTATTGATTGAAGCTGGATCTGGGCCGATTTTACGTTGGAAAGGGGCAAGGTATTTGTTGGCATCAGCGCCAATCACGCCCGGTTGAAGAATGATTTGATTGCCGTTGTCGACGATTTCGTGGCCACGCCAGTCATCGGTCAGTGTGATGAGTACCGAGTCTGAAACGGCTTGCCCTGACAAGCTGGTGCCAGCGGCGCGAAAGGTAAAATGAATACCGAGTTCGCGACAACTTTGAATGGTGAATATGACTTCGTCTAAGTTCTTGAGCCTTAGAACCATTTTCGGCACCAAGCGATAGAAACTCGCATCGGTGCCGTAAGCCAATCGCTTTGCCTCTTGAGTGACAATGCGTTCTGTTTCTATTTTTTGAGCCAGTATCGCTTCAAGCTGCTGATAAGCTTGTGCGTCTATTACTCGCTCATGGGATGTGGTTGTCTCCATCATTGCTTCCTTGTGCTTCTTATTTGGCACTGTTCAGGGCGTGTTGACCTTTCGTGATTAAATTTTGTTCGAGATAAAAGCGTTTTAATCGCGGCGAGGGGGAAGTAGCCTAGTCACTCTAAGCAAATCCGCCTCAACAAAGAGTAAAACGCTTTTAGCTGAACCCTTCGGGCAGCGTTTGCTGGCCATTTCTACTACGTTATCGGCTTCTTATGTAGGCTAGCTACACATCGACGCCTCTGCCTTGTATAAATACCCAGCAACTCGCTGCAAAAATCAGCTCGAAAGATCAACACGCCCTAGCTTTTTATTTTATTTTCCAGTGCTTAAACGGTGTCACAACGGCAGTGGAATTGCTGTGACACCGATTGAACTTCAGTCTAAGTAGACCAAAGCATTAGTCCGAATCCGAACCTAAATCGTTGAGGTTTAGTCTAGCCCCACCAGAGAATCACGAGTTAAGTCTTTGATTGTCTTGGCGCCAGTTAGAGTCATCGCAACGCGCATCTCTTTGTCGTAAAGGTCGAGTAGGTTCTCAACACCTGCTTGTCCCTGCGCTGCTAACGCGTAGACGAAAGAGCGACCAAGTAAGGTGCAGTCTGCGCCCATCGCCATCATGCGAACTACATCTAAGCCAGTACGAATGCCTGAGTCGACCAGAATCTTAGTGTCGCCTTTTACTGCGTCTGCAATTGCAGGCAGTGCTTTAGCACTCGATAGAACACCATCCAGCTGACGGCCGCCGTGGTTTGAAACTACGATACCGTCTGCGCCAAATCTCACGGCGTCTTTTGCATCTTCTTCATCAAGAATGCCTTTGATGACCATCGGGCCGTCCCAGAAGTCACGGATCCACTCTAGGTCTTTCCATGAAATCGACGGGTCGAAGTTGTCACCCAACCAACCGATGTAGTCTTCTAGTTTGGTTGGAGAACCGCGATAAGTCGAAATGTTGCCAAGATCGTGTGGTTTACCCAAAAGGCCAACATCAACTGCCCAGCTAGGATGACGCATAGATTGGAATACACGACGTATTGCTGCATTTGGACCGCTCATTCCTGAGTGCATATCACGGTAGCGAGCGCCAGGTACTGGCATGTCTACCGTAAATACCAGCGTTGTTACGCCTGCCGCTTTGGCACGTTCCAATACGTTCTTCATGAAGCCACGGTCTTTTAGCACGTAAAGTTGGAACCACATTGGGCGCTCAATCTTAGGCGCGACTTCTTCGATCGGGCATACCGATACGGTCGACATGGTAAAAGGGATGCCTTTGTTGTCGGCGGCTTTTGCTGCTTGTACTTCACCACGTCGTGCGTACATACCTGTTAAACCAACAGGAGCTAATGCAATCGGCATCGCTAGCTTTTCGCCAAACAATTCGGTTTCCAAATTTAGGTCCGACATGTCATTAAGTACACGCTGCTTGAGTGCGATCTCTGCAAGATCGGCCGTGTTGCGGCGTAGGGTATGTTCTCCGTAAGAACCGCCGTCAATGTAGTGGAAAAGAAACGGTGGTAATTTCGCTTTTGCTGCGGCGCGGTAATCAGTCGATGCGGATATGATCATAATTTCAGTCCTAAATTCTTGGGATGTTGCCCTTCTCTGAGAGCTTGGCTTGGGCTGCTTTAATTCTTGAAAAGTAAGCGTTTGTTGTTTCTTAATCGGTGAAGCAACTCATCGATAAATAAAATAACCAGTGAAGCAATTAACCTGTGAAGCAAATAAACAGTGAAACAGTTAAGCAATAAAATGGCGTTAATACCCGGGGTGTTGATGTGTTTTAGTATCCATTCCGAAACTCATCAACTGTCTTATTAGACGGTGTTGCAGTCGGGGAATTGAGTATTAACGCCAAGTGCTTTTGTAACGACTTATGGTTTACATAAGTGCGTCTGTCATTTTGAAGCCGTAGATAACCACTAGGCCGATGATTCCTGTCATCACCAAGTAGTAGAATGTTGGGATGATTGTCTTACGTAGTGTTGCGCCTTCGCGTCCTAACAAGCCCACGGTCGCCGATGCGGCTACCACGTTGTGAATCGCAATCATGTTACCTGCTGCTGCACCAACGGCTTGCAGAGCAACAACCACTGCACTAGAGATCGACAGTGTTTGTGCTACTTCGAATTGGAACTGGCTGAACATCATGTTTGAAACGGTGTTCGAACCTGCAATGAAGGCACCTAACGCACCAACCGTGGCACTTAACGCTGGGAACGCACCACCAACTAAGTCAGCTGCAAAGTTTGCAGTGGTTACTGGCATACTTGCTAAATCAGCGCCGTTAACACCAGAGTTAATGAAGATACGTACCATTGGGATGGTGAACACCAACACAAAGCCAGCACCTATCAGAGTCTTGCTCGATTCCCCAAACGCTTTAGATAGTGGAGCTGCGCTGTGTGATTGCATTAGAACAGCAACCAGTGCGACGAATACCAAGATACCGCCAGGTAGATACAGAGGTTGAATCGCTGTGCTTACGCCTGTCTCGCCTAGGATGTTGCTGAAAGAAAGGCTAACGCTCTTAAGTAGGCCTTTGAACTCAGGGCTCACACGGCTAGCAACGAGAGTGACAGCGAGCAGCACGTAAGGTGCCCACGCCATCGCCATGCTCATTTTCTTATGACCTTGCTTACTGTTTGAATGAGTGTCATCTAGATCGATTTTCAAAGAGCCTAGCCATTCTGCTGGCCACTTGTCTTCGCTTTCAAAGTCCCATTTTGATTTAGGTACTAGGAAGCCGCGTTTTGCTGCTGTTACAACAATCGCAAGGCCAACCAAACCACCAATCAGTGATGGGAATTCAGCGCCAAGGAAAACCCCCGTTAGTGCGTAAGGAATGGTGAAAGCAGCACCTGCGAACAGTGCGAATGGCAGGATATCAAGACCTTCAGTCCAGCTTTTGTTCTTACCGAAGAAGCGAGTCAGCATCATCGCCATCAATACAGGAATCATCACACCAACGCAGGCGTGGATGATCGCAACACTTGATGTGATCTGTTGTAGGTAAGCATCCCATGTTGAACCATTGGCAATCAGGCTTTCACCAATGTTATGCGTATCCAAACCTTTGTTTACGCCAACAATGATAGGAGTACCAACTGCGCCGAATGATACTGGTGTAGATTGAATCATCATGCCCATCAGTACCGCAGCTAATGCTGGGAAGCCGATTGCAACGAGTAAGGGAGCGGCGATTGCAGCGGGTGTGCCGAAGCCAGATGCGCCCTCAATGAATGAACCAAAACACCAAGCGATGATGATCGCTTGTACACGACGGTCTGCTGATATGTCAGTAAATCCGTTGCGGATGGTGGTGATAGCTCCGGTGTGTTTCAAAGTGTTTAATAAGAAGATGGCGCCAAACACAATCCAGAGAACCGACACGGTAATGCCGAAGCCTTGGAATACTGAAGCCAGCACGCGAGTGCTAGACATATCCCATGCGAATAGGGCGATAGCAACGGTTAACGCAAATGCCACGGGCATCGCTTTTTTTGCAGGCCAGTTAAGGCCAACCAGCAGAATCGCTGCAACAACTATTGGCGAAAAGGCCAATAATGCTAGTAGAGTTTCACTCATGGGTACTTCCTCGTACTTGTTTTCAAACGTTCATGTTTGAAGTGAATAACACGTCATTAGTTTTGTAGGTGTAATCTGAATCTCGAGGATTCAATTGTTGTAATTAGAGTCGCTTTATTTGTAACCGATGTGATTGCAAAAGCTGTTTTTGTAATTGTTTTGTTAATTTGGCGTGAATTTACCCCTTTATTTTTTATTGATATAGGGAAATAATGAAAATAATTAATTCCAAAATTGGCATAATCAAATGCGAGCAGACGATTTGATCCTGTTTTCACAGGTAGTAGAGCTGGGCAGTTTTAGTAAGGTGGCAGAACAAAATAACCTTACAAATTCGGTAGTTAGTAAGAGAATTGCGCGTTTGGAAGAAGAGATTGGCGTGCAGCTATTATATCGAACCACGCGTAAATTGACGCTTACCGAGGCGGGTAAGGCAATGTTACACGGAGCCAAAAATGTGAAGCAGGCGGCTCAAGAGGCTATGGACGCAGTTTCAGGCTTTGGTGAAAATGTTAGTGGTCATATCAAAATGTCAGTGCCTACTATCTCCGGAGATTTGATTCTGGCAGACGCTGTTGCCGAGTTTTGTAATATGCACCCAGGTTTAACGGTCGATATGTCTCTTAACAATCGCTTTGTGGATCTGGTTGATGATGGCCTCGACTTAGTGATTCGAACCGGCTACTTGGAAGACTCCAGCTTAATTGCCCGTCATATCTTGGATTCTCAATGGGTGGTGTGTGCTTCTCCGTCTTATATCGCCAAGAATGGTAAGCCGATGCAGCCCAAGGATTTGGTTGAGCATAATTGTCTGCAATACGCATATCAAACAACGGGTGCCAGTGAGTGGCAATTTCTGCATAGCAAAGATGGCTTTACCGATAACGATAAATACATCGTGCGCGTCTCGGGCTCTTTTTCTACTGATAATGCGACGGCATTAAGAAAGGCGGCGTTGGGCGGTCATGGGGTCGCGTATGTGCCGCGTTGTCTGGTTTATCACGACATTCGTAACGGCCAGCTGGTGGACATCTTCCCTGACTTAGTCGGCAAGAAGCTCGGTATTTATGCGGTGTACCCCTTTACGCGCCAGCCACCGAACAAGATTAAGTTATTGATTGAACACATCAGAACGCGTTACCTGACGATTTCACATTATTTTTAATAAGGATCACGATGAGCTATTTAAAAGAGTATCAATATCCAGCCACCAATAAACAGATCGTCAGCGATGACTATTTTGATCACATAGTTGAAGACCCTTATCGCTGGTTAGAAGACGACAGAAGCGACGAAACCGCGCAGTGGGTGGCGAGCCAAAATGAGGTCACGTTCGATTACCTTGCTCAAATTCCGTATCGCTCTGAACTGCGAGAGCGATTAGCGAAAGCACAAGACTACAAAAAGAGCTCGCAACCGTTTGTGCGCGGAGATTACACCTATTTCTATAAGAATGATGGCCTGCAAAATCACAGCATTCTCTATCGTCACAAAGAAGGGCAACAAGAAGAAATTTTCCTAGACCCGAACACTTTCTCGGAAGATGGCACTACATCACTGGGTTCGGTGTCGTTTTCTAAAGATTACAGCCTTGTGGCGTACAGTATTTCAGAGGGTGGTAGCGACTGGCGCAAGATTTTTGTTATCGATACCGAGACCAAACAACAGCTCGAAGCCGAAATCACTGACGCGAAATTTACTGGCATCTCTTGGTTGGGTAATCGTGGCTTTTATTACTCTAGCTACGACAAGCCTGACGGTAGCCAGCTTTCTGCACGTACCGAACAGCACAAACTTTACTTCCATGAGTTGGGTACAGAGCAAGCTAGCGACAAAGTGGTTTTTGGTGAGAACAACGCTGAGCAGCACCGCTATGTATCAGGCTATACCACCGAAGACGACCGTTACTTGATCATTCTAGGGCGAGAGTCGACATCGGGTAACAGGCTGTTCTATATCGATTTAAATTCACAAGAACAATCGCTGAACACGCTGATTGATCATGTGGATAGCGATACGTACCTCATCGATAACCAAGATGAAGTCTTTATTTTATACACCAATCTCGATGCGCCTAATGGCAAGGTCGTGAGCTTTGATACTCGCAGTCAACAGTGGCTCGATATCATTCCTGAAAAGCCACAGCCGTTAGATATCAGCACTGGCGGTGGTTACTTGTTTGCTCATTACATGGTCGATGTGGTGTCTAAGATTGAGCAGCTGGATTACCAAGGTAACCTAGTTCGTGAAATTCATTTACCCGGGCTAGGAACGGCTAGTGGTTTGGGTGGTAAAAAAGAGCAAACCCAGCTTCATTACACCTTTACCAACTATGTAACGTCGCCTACGATTTTCTCTTTTGATGTTGAATTTGGAAGCTCTGAAATCTACCAACGCTCTGAGTCTCCGTTTGAGTCGGATCAATTTGAGTCTAAACAAGTCTTCTATACCTCGAAGGATGGCACCAAGGTTCCGATGCTTATCTCTTATAAGAAGGGATTAGTGTTAGATGGTAATACTCCAACCATGTTGTACGCCTATGGTGGCTTTAACGTTAGCCTAACCCCTTCCTTCTCGGGAACGGTGGGCAGTTGGCTGGAACTGGGTGGTGTGTATGCAGTGCCGAACTTACGTGGTGGTGGCGAATACGGTAAGGCGTGGCACAAAGCGGGTACACAACAACAAAAACAGAATGTATTTGATGACTTCATTGCTGCTGCGGAGTTCTTAATCGAAGAAAACTACACGTGCAGCGATAAGTTAGCGATTCGCGGCGGTTCTAACGGCGGTTTGTTGGTAGGCGCTTGCATGACACAAAGGCCTGAGCTGTTCCAAGTGGCTTTGCCTGCGGTTGGGGTGTTGGACATGTTGCGTTACCACACATTCACGTCTGGCGAAGGCTGGGCGTACGATTACGGCACGTCAGCGCAAAATAAAGAGATGTTCGAATACCTGCTGGGTTACTCTCCGGTTCATAACGTTGTACGAGGTGTCGATTACCCAGCAACACTGGTTACGACCGCTGATCACGACGACCGTGTGGTGCCAGCTCACTCTTATAAATTCATTTCAGAGCTGCAAGATAAGCATGAAGGTGGCGCGCCTGTGATGATTCGTATTGATGTTAATGCAGGGCATGGGGCCGGTATGCCGCTGAGTAAAGCTATCGATCTCACTGCTGATATCTACGCATTTACCCTGTTCAATATGGGAATTGAGGCTCTAGATTCATTGTAGCGAATACTTGATTTTAGATAACTGGGTATTTAACTCAGACCAAAAAGCCTCAAAATCTGCCTTAGATTTTGAGGTTTTTCATATATATGAAAACCAATCAAATTCACACCTCGTTCTCTTTGCTTTTCGACACTCTTTTCCGTGATAGCCGCCACCATTACTGATGAAATGAAAGCGATTTCAAGCTGATATTTTACGCATTTTTTACTATAACCTGTTGATCTGAAATCAGTAGTTTTCGTCATGGATTTTCTAAAAGTTTCATGGCATTTAAGCTGATTTATCAGTGTGAACAGCGATCAACTTTTCAACTCTTTCATTGCTTAATATTTCCCTGTTCGATGAAAACTCAAAAAAATAATAGGGAAATACAATGCAAAAATTTAAGCTTTTGCCAATAACGGTCGCAGTGGCGGCATCGCTTGCTTCACTCTCTTCTTTTGCTGCTGATACTAATATCGAAGCATTAGAAAAACGAATCCAAGAGTTAGAATCTAAGGTTGTGGATATTGATTATGTCAACGATCAACAGCCCGCTGTTCTAACTGCAGAAACTAAGGTGCCAGAAGGCATCGTCTTCTCTGGTTATGCTCGTTACGGCGCTCACTACAAGAGCGGTGATGAGCGTTACGTAGACATCGGTACAACAGGTCGTTCTGTCGGTCGTTTGGGTAACGAAGCCAATGGTGGTGAGGTTCAGTTAGCTAAGCTTTTCCAAGCTGACAACGGTGCGATTTGGGACGTCGTATTCATGGCTGACCACTGGGAAGCAGACGCTTGGGCTGACGACGGCGGCTTGAGCATGAAAAAAATGTACGCTGGTGTAACTAACGTATTTGAAAGCCAACCAGAACTTTACATGTGGGCTGGTCGCGACTTCCATCAACGTCCGCAACAAGGTTTGAATGATTACTTCTGGATGACACACGATGGTCAAGGCGCTGGCTTTAACAACCTAGATTTCGGCGGCGCGAAGCTAGATATGGGCTTTGTAGGCCAAGTAAAAGGCGGCCTCGTAAATGACAACGGTCGATACGCAATTACTTCTAAACTTCACTCAATTAACGCGGGTATCGGTCAACTAGACCTATATGCAAACTATGGTTTTGCTTCAGATGAAGCAGACTCAGACGTAGCGGGTGATCCAAAAGTCAGTGATGAAACGGCTTACTTGGTAGGTGCAACATTAGGCTTGGGTGAGTCTAACAAGTTGGTTGTTAAGTACGGTGACGGTGCCGATTCATCGGTATATGACCTTAAAGGTGATTACCAGACTTTGTATGCAAGTGTTGAGGGTAGCTACGCTGCATCTGAACAGTTCATCATTGATTACTTAGTGTCTTACAAAGACAATTCTGGCTCAGACTTAGATCGTGAGAATACTGAATACGCGGGTATCGTTCGTCCACAGTACCAATGGGATGATGTTCACTCTACATGGTTAGAAGCTGGCTATGGCATGGTTGATTACGATGACGACGGTGAAGAGAATGCGTGGAAAGTAACGCTGTCTCAAAACGTTTCTCTAGGTGGCTTACCTTGGAGTCGTCCAATGCTTCGCTTCTACACAACCGTGGGTGATGTAGAAACGAAAGGCAACACAGTGAAGACAACCAATGTTGATACATTGTCGTTCGGCGCAATGTTTGAAGCTTGGTGGTAATCACAGGTATAGAAAGCGCTGCTCTTTGAATTTGGCATATTTTCAAGGAGCTATGCTTTCAAATATCTATGCTTGTTAAGAGCACGTAATACTGTCCATTTTAGCCCTAAAGGCAGATTGATTAGGGCACGTTTCAATTAACTCCATTCTTGGGCACATTTTTGTGCCTTTTTTTTCGCCACTAGATCAAGGAATAACGATGAGACTTTCTTCCATCGTGTCTCGAGTTTATTTAGGTTTCTTCACGCTGATCGTAATCATGCTTGGTAGCGCATGGTTGAGTATTAGCAGTAACAAGAACATAACCACACATATCGAAACCATCACTCAACAAGCCACTCCTTTAATGCTCCAATCCTCCACGCTCACCATTCGTTTTTTGGACATTAATCGCAGCACTACTCCCTATTTATCCGCCAACTACATTGATGAGCTCGAACCGCTGAAACAAACCGTTTTGAGTAATATCGAGCAATATCAGCAGCAGTTAAATTGGTTTGATGGCAAGGCTGAATCGGGCTCACCACTTGAACCCATACTCCAAAATATTGAAGAAACGGGCGTTGCCACCATCAATAAGGTAGAGCAGTCCTTGAACTTATACGTCTCTTATTTGGATAGTAAAGATCTCGGTTCGATGGATCAGGAACAATTTCAATCTGTGGTAGGACAACTCAATAACACCTTGGTTAATCAATTGGCGAGTACGAGTTCGGGTAACACGCAAAAAGCGGTAGAAGCCTTGTTGGTTCAGTTGAGTTTGATTGCCGCAGAAGCGAATGAAGCTTTCTCTCTGCAAACGTCATCGGAGGTTCGTGGTGTTGAGCGTCGTCTACAAAGTCGTAAAGAGCGATTCGAACAAGCTGTATCAGATTTGGATAATCTGGACTCATCTTTGTTACGTCGCAGTAAACAGTCTTTATCACTGCTCGCTTCACATGTATTTTCAGCGCAAGGATCTGTGTCAACGCATATGGAAACCGTGAAGCTACATGAGAGCATTGCTCAGCAAAGAGTGGAGATCGAACAGCTCATTGATGTGCAGTTAAGCCATTTTGATGAGCTTTCTATGTATGCGGAAGACACGGCTAAACGTTTATATCACGAGTCGATGGACTTCTCTCATCAAGCACTGTTGATGCAGGCCATCATTGCTATTGGGTCGGTTTTTATTGCGCTGCTAATCGGGCTGAACATCGCTAAAGGGATTCGCAAGCCAAGTAAATTACTGCAAAGTGCACTAGACCAAGTCACCAAAAAAGACTTGAGCGTGATGGTTCAGTATCAAGCCAATAATGAATTTGGTTTGGTGAGCGATAAAGTCAATTTGGTGATCAGTCACCTGACCCAAATGATTGACAACATGCGCTACTCCTCAACACGTTTGAAGGAAGCTTCCCTTGAAAACCAAAGCACCAGTCGTTCCCTACGTGAGGCGATGCAAGAACAAACCAATCAAACGGTGATGGTAGCGACAGCGATGGAACAAATTGAGTGCTCAGTGACGGAAATCACTCAGGCGGCCAATCAAACTCTAACGCTAGTGACCGACGCGGTATCCAGTTCCAGTGATGGGCAAAAGACCATGGATAAAAGCGTTGAATTGATGGGCAGCTTAGAAAATAAGCTGGCGGAATCAACGGCGACCATTGGTCAGCTTGAAAGCGAAAGCGCCAGTATTGGGTCCATTCTGGATGTGATATCTGGGATCTCTGAGCAAACCAATTTACTGGCGTTGAATGCGGCAATAGAAGCTGCGCGAGCTGGAGAGCAAGGGCGTGGTTTCTCTGTGGTTGCGGATGAGGTTCGCGTGTTAGCGGCCAAAACTAATGCTTCTACACAAGAGATACACAACAAGATCGAGCAGTTGCAAACTAGCTCTAAACTGGCGGTTGAACAGATCAATCAGTGCGTGGTGGGTATGGTTCAATGCGTAGAACAAACCGGCGAAGTGAATCACTCGATATCGACGGTGTCTGATCTGCTTAATGAGGTTGAGCAAAGGAGTCATCAAATCGCGACCGCGACGACAGAGCATCAAGTCGTTGCCTCTCAAGTCACTCAAAATATCAGTCAGATACACACCTTGGCTGAAGATAACTCGCAACGTTCCCAAGTGCTTTTTTCCCACGGTCAACAGCTTGAAACCATGTCGCAACAGCAATTCTCATTAACTCAAGAGTTTAAGTTAGCGGAATCATCTAATCACCAAGATTAGAGCCAGTTAATTTCTTCCATGATTTCACGCCCAGCCTTCCGCTGGGTGTTTTCGTATCTGGTTTTTTGATGAAAAGGCTTTGAGCTAAAAATCACCGTGAAATGTTCTCATACAATTTCGAAAGGCCATTGAAATAACAAGGTCACTTTCCCCGTGTATATTGCCGTCAGCTGCGGATTCATCATCAAATGACGTTTTCAAAAAATGGATTTAGGCGGACTTGTTTGATCTGACGAACAAGTAACCGAGCGCCATCTTGATAATATGAACAATAATCCCATGAAACAGTTTCATGGTGTGAAGGTAATCTGTAAGCGCTTTCATGATTTCCACAACTGGCCTTTTTACCTCCAACTTTAGTGTGATGACACTCACTTCAACCAAGACGCCTTTCTTTAATAATCGTTTTGTAAGCGGTTACAAGCTAATGAAGTATCGAGGTTCGAGTGGCAACAATTAAACACGTATCAGAACATGCAGGTGTGTCTCAGGCGACAGTGTCTAGGGTTATTAATGGCACTAGCAGAGTCAGTCATGACAAGAAATTAAAGGTTGAAAAAGCGATCAAGGAGCTGGGTTATCGCCCGAACTCTATCGCTCAAGCCTTGGCTTCAAGTCGTACTGGTAGTGTGGGTGTTGTTGTTCCAGAACTTGGCGGTTCTTTCTATTCAGGCATTTTGCATTGCATAGAAGAGAACCTACGCCGCTTTGGTTACCACGCTGTGGTTACAGCGGGTTCGAATACTGAGCAAGGGCAACGTGAGTCTGTGGAGTTTCTGTTGGGGCGTCGTGTTGATGCTTTGATTCTTCATACTCAACTGCTCAGTGATGATTATTTAATTGAATTGGAAGAACAGGGGACCCCTGTGGTTTTAATTAACCGCTTCATCCCAGAAATGGCGATGAGTTGCATTGATATTGATAACGAAGTCGGGGGGCTACTCGCTACTCAATATCTTTTGCAAAAGGGACATACAGATATCGCGTGTATTACCGGGCCTTTAGATAAAGCAGATGCTAGGGGGCGTTTGCAGGGGTATCGAAAGGCCTTGGAAGAAGCGGGTGTGCCATACGATGAAGCATTAGTCTCGGAAGCGGGCTTTACTGAAGAGACGGGCATCAGTGCTATGAAGAAGCTGATTAATCGTAAGTGTCATTTCACAGCAGTATTTGCTTCGAATGACCACATGGCATTTGGCGCCTTCGAGGTGTTGCATCAAGAGGGACTGTCTGTTCCTAAAGATGTATCACTGGTGGGCTTCGATAACACCATCTTCGCGCGCTATCTGACCCCTAGTTTGACCACCATTAATTTCCCTATTGAAGAGATGAGCGTTGAAGCAGTACAGCTCACTCTACAGAAGCTAAAAAAAATAAAACATGACGTGAACTTTAAATTGCTGCCGACGTTGGTCACTAGAAACTCGGTATCGGATTTACCAGTTACCCTATAAAAATATTAAGGATAGAACATGAAATTTAAGACCTTAGCGCTTTCATGCGCGGTTGCTTTAGGATTAGGTACAACAGCTGCAAATGCAGCAGACAAAGAAATTCGTTTCGACGGTTTCCCTGATTTCGATAGCAGCCTGAAGGTATTACTGCCTGATTTCGAAAAGGAAACGGGTATCAAAGTTGATTACCTTATGAACAACCACGGTGACCACCACACGAAACTCACAACGAACCTTGCAACGGGTTCTGGTGCCGGTGATGTGATTGTTGTCGACGTTGAGAAAATTGGTCCATTTGTTGGCTCTGGCGGCCTAGTTAACCTGTCTGAAAACTACGGTGCAGATAAATACGAAGAACGATTCGCACCTTACGCATGGGCACAAGGCAAAGGCGCTGACGGCGATATGTATGGTATCCCTGTCGACCTAGGACCAGGTGTTATGTACTACCGTACCGACGTATTCGAAAAAGCGGGCATTGATGTAGAAGAAGCAATCAAAGATTGGGATTCATACATCGCTGCTGGTGAAAAACTGAAAGAGCAAAACGTACAACTTATCGCTTCGGCAGCCGACGTGGCACAAGCGATTATCTTCACGACCGTTCCTGAAGGTGAAGGTCTGTACTTCGATAAAGATGGCAATCCAGTGGTGACATCTGAGCGTTTTGTTCACGCTTTTGAAGTAGCAAAAGAGATTCGCGACAAAGGCTTAGACGGCCGCATTTTGGCTTGGTCTAACGAATGGTACGAAGGCTTCCGCAACGGCACATTTGCAACTCAACTTTCTGGCGCTTGGCTTCTTGGTCACCTAAACAACTGGATTGCACCTGAAACTAAAGGTAAGTGGGCAGTAGAAAACCTACCTGATGGTATCTACGGCAGCTGGGGTGGTTCATTCCTTTCAATTCCAACTCAATCAGACAATCCAGATGAAGCTTGGGCGCTTATTGAATACATGACGACTGACCGTGAAGTACAGCTTAAGCACTTCGAAACGATTGCCGCTTTCCCTGCGAACATCACCACGTATGACGATGAGCTTTTCCAAGAAGAGATGGAGTTCCTCGGTGGACAAAAAGCCCGTCTTCTTTTTGCTGAAGTGGCGCAAAACATCAAACCCGTCTCTCCAGCACAAGGCGACCACGTTGCACGTTCTATTATCTTAGAGAACGCATTGATGGAAGTACTTGATGAAGGTAAGGACATCAAGACTGCGCTTAAAGAGGCAGAGCGTCTAATCAAGCGTCGCACGCGTAATCTTTAATTTGTTTTTACTTTAAGTAAGTGAGGAAGCGTGGATAACGCGCTTCCTTTTTAAGAGGTCGTTACTATGAATCATACAGCGAGCACAACGATAGAACCTGCGGACAAAAGCCTTTTTTCTCGTCTAAATTTGAAAGCGCTTACACCGTATGGATTTCTTCTGCCGTTTCTGATCATTTTTTCTGTATTTGGGATCTTCCCGCTGTTGTTCTCTGTTTACCTGTCGTTCCACGAGTGGAACCCGGTAAGAGGCATGGATGCGATGGAGTTCGTTGGTTTTGAGAACTATCACATTGCTTTAACGGACCCATGGCTATGGCGTTCATTGAAGAACACGCTTTGGCTAGCAATCACTTCAGGCGTGGCTCAGCACTTAGTCGCTATTCCAGTGGCTTACATGTTGGTTTCAATGGGTGACCGTATGCGTCACTGGCTAACATCGGCGTACTTTCTACCGTTCATTACATCAACGGTCGCAGCGTCACTGATTTTCTTCAATATGTATTCTCCTAACTCAGGAATTATTAACCAAACGCTGATGGCTCTGGCCGATAGCACGCTGTTTGGTTGGGCATTCGCTTGGGTTAACGATTTCCAACCAATCCGTTGGTTAGACGATGCCACTATGGTGAAGCCGTCTATCGCAATCATGGTTTTCTGGAAATACACCGGTTTTAACATCGTCCTTTACACCACGGGTTTAATGACGATTCCTAAAGACATCTTAGAAGCTGCACGTATGGATGGTGCTAATGCCTTCCGCCGCTTCTGGAACATTTCACTACCAATGATTCGTCCATTCATCTTCTTTGCTATCACGATGACCATCATCGGTAACCTGCAAATGTTTGAAGAACCGTTCGTCCTAACACGTGGTACAGGTGGTACTGGCCAATCTGGTTTAACTATCTCGATGTACCTCTACAAAGTGGGCTGGGAATGGCTAGAAATGGGCACCGCATCTGCTATCTCGTGGTTACTGTTTGCTCTCATCGCGACTTGTACATTGGTTCAATTTTTACTCTTCGGTAAGAAAGGCTTAGGGGAACATTAAGATGTCGACATCAATTAAGACAAATACCTCACCACTAAGTGGACTGATACCAAGCGAACGCAGCATGTTCATTCTGACTAAGATCTTGATGGTCATGCTAGGTATCTTACTGGTTGTTTCAGCGCTAATTACCGTCTTTCCATTTGTATGGTCGGCACTGCTATCAACTCGTGACCGTTCTGAAATTTTCGGTACGGGCATTAGCTTTGCGATTGGCGATAGCCTGGCGATTAACTACGCCAAATTGCTTGAAATCATGCCGTTTTGGAAAGCGATGTTTAACTCGATTTACGTGGCTTTCTTAGGCACCACCATCTCGCTGCTGTTTTGTAGCATGGGTGGCTACGCGTTTGCTGTGTTTAAGTTCCGCGGTAAGAACGTGTTGTTCGGCATGCTGGTTGGCTCAATGGCGATCCCGCCGGTGCTTAGCTTGATCCCTTACTTCATGATCGTGAAATTCTTAGGCTTGCTGGATAACCACATGGCGGTATGGCTACCGTTCACCACCACACCATTTGGTATCTTCTTGATGCGTCAGCACGTGATTGCATCGATTCCAAAAGAGCTACTTGAAGCCGCGAAATTGGATGGTGCTGGTGAGTTCAGAACGTACTGGAGCGTGGTACTGCCACTGATGAAGCCTGCACTGGCAACGCTTGCGATTGTTCAGTTCGTTTTCTTCTGGAACATGTTCATGCAGCCTCTCGTGGTGCTAAACAACCCAGATAACTATGTTATTACGCAAGCACTTCGAAGTGTTCAAGGTATTCCGAATACGCCATGGGGCGCGGTAATGCTAGGTACCACAATTTCTATTTTACCGCTCGTGATTACTTACTTGTTCGCATCGAAACAGATGATCAGTGGTTTAACGTCCGGCGCAGTCAAAGGTTAGGTTTAAGGGTTATAACAATGAATAAATATCAACTTCCAAGTGATTCAAAGTTACGCAGTAAGGAATTTGTATTCGGTGTCGCGACATCTTCATACCAAATTGAAGGCGGCGTTGAAGAGGGCGGTCGTACACCGTCTATCTGGGACACTTTCTGTAAGACGCCGGGCAAGGTCGATAACGGCGACAGTGGTGATGTGGCGTGTGACCACTACCACTTATGGCAACAAGATATCGAGATGATTCAAGGCTTAGGCGTTGATGCTTACCGTCTCTCTATTGCATGGCCGCGCATCCTGCCACAAGACGGTGTCGTGAACCAGCAAGGCCTAGAGTTTTACGGTCAGATCATCGATGAGTGTCATGCTCGTGGCATGAAGGTATATGTGACGCTGTATCACTGGGATCTTCCGCAATACCTTGAAGATAAAGGCGGCTGGTTAAACCGTGAAACGTCTTACAAATTCGCAGAATACGCAGAAGTGGTGAGCAAATACTTTGGTGACAACATCGATGTGTACACCACGCTTAATGAACCGTTTGTGTCTGCATTCCTAGGCTACCGCTGGGGCGAACACGCGCCAGGAATCAAAGGTGAAAAAGAGGGCTACCTAGCATCTCACCACCTAATGCTGGCACACGGTTTGGCTATGCCGATCCTTCGTAACAATGCCCCTCATGCTAAGCATGGTGTGGTATTCAACGCGACTCCTGCTTACCCGCTGACGCCACAAGATCAAGCGGCAGCAGATTATTGCGAAGCCGAGAACTACCACTGGTTCATCGACCCAGTATTGAAAGGCGAATACCCACAGTTAGTGGTTGAGCGCCAAGCGATGAACATGCCGATGATTCTAGAAGGCGATTTAGACATCATCAGCGCACCAGTCGATTACATCGGTATCAACTACTACACACGCAATGTCGCTCGCTTCAATGAGAACGGCGACATTGAATCAGTAAAACAGACTGACGCAGAACACACTTACATCGGCTGGGAAATTAACCCACAAGGTTTAACTGATTTATTGGTAAGACTGGATGCTCGTTACGAAAATATGCCACCTATCTACATTACAGAGAACGGTGCTGCAGGCAACGACGAGCGTGTTAACGGACAAGTGATGGATGACCAACGTGTTCGCTATTTCCAAGGTCATATCGAAGCGGTTCACAACGCGGTTGAAGCGGGTGTGAAAGTCGACGGTTACTTCGCTTGGAGCTTGATGGATAACTTTGAGTGGGCATTCGGCTACTGCCAGCGTTTTGGCATTGTCCATGTTGACTACACCACCCAAGAAAGAACATTGAAACAGAGCGCAATTGCGTACCGAAATATGCTGCTAGAGCGCCCTGAGGAGAACAGATAATGGCTAAAGTAGAATTTAAGAACATCAAAAAATCATTCGGTGATGTTGAAGTCGTCAAAGAGTTTGATTTTACGGTTGAAGACGGTGAGTTCGTGGTTTTCCTTGGCCCATCTGGCTGTGGTAAATCGACAACGCTACGCATGCTTGCTGGCCTTGAAAGTATCAGTTCTGGTGACATCGTGGTTGGCGGCAAGCTGATGAATAAAGTCGACGCGAAAGACCGTGACTTAGCGATGGTATTCCAAAGCTACGCACTGTACCCACATATGACGGTGTACGAGAACATCGCCTTTGCGCTAAAACTGAAGGGCATGCCAAAAGCAGAAATCGACGTAGAAGTGCTAAAAGCAGCGAAAATGCTAGAGCTTGACCCGCTACTGAACCGTAAGCCAAAAGAGCTTTCTGGTGGTCAACGTCAACGTGTGGCAATGGGTCGTGCGATGGTTCGTACGCCTAAGGTTTTCTTGTTTGATGAGCCGTTATCTAACCTAGATGCAAAACTTCGTGGCGTGATGCGTGAAGAGATCAAACACCTACATCGTGAACTTAAAACCACTACGATCTACGTAACCCACGATCAGATCGAAGCGATGACATTGGCGGATCGCATCGTGATCCTGAAAGACGGCTATGTTGCTCAAGTTGGTACACCAACCGAGGTGTTCCAGCGTCCTGCAAACAAGTTTGTCGCGCAATTCATTGGTAACCCGTCAATGAACATGTTGGAAGCAAAACTGATTGAAAAAGAAGGCGAGTACTTCGTTGAAATCGGCGATGTTCAGATCCCACTGCCTGAGCGCTTTAAGTCTCTGGCGTCTAAGAACCTAGCGCTGCATTTTGGTGTTCGTCCAACAGACATTCACCTACGTGCCGAGCAAGTTGACCACGACCGCGTGCTGCCATTCCCTGTGAAAATCAAAGACAAGGAATTACTGGGCGCAAGCATTCTTCTGAAAACAGAAATTGGCGGTCAACCGTTGATGGTTGAAACCCAAGCGGCTGAAGTCGATGTAAAAGATCTGACGCTTTATTTGGATTTGGATGCTTTCCACTTGTTCGATGCTCTGAGTGAGAACTCGCTAGCGAGCTAGCCAATCAATTTAAATCAGTCATTGAGCTGACACCAACCAACTTACGACAAATTGTTTTGGCTCCTCCTGATTTGGGAGGGGCTAGGGATAGTGATGATGAAATTCGGATATTTTGACGATAAAAGCAAAGAATACGTAGCAACCACACCGTGTACGCCGATCAAATGGTGTAACTATGTCGGCACATTAGATTTCGGTGGCATTGTTGATAGCAACGGTGGCGTGTTGTTGTGTAAGGGCGATCCTGCACTCAACCGTATCACTAAGTACATTGCTCAACTGCCAAACTCAGACTTCAAAGGCTCGACCATGTACCTTAAGGTGCGTGACGAAGCGGGCAACGTAGAGGTGTTCTCACCTTTCTACACGCCAACCTTGAAGCCGTTAGATAAGTTCGAAAACCACACTGGTTTGTCATACACCACCATCATTGCAGAAGCCTTTGGTGTGCGTTGTGAAGCGACGTTCTTTGTACCAAGAGCTGACCAAGTACTGCTACAAGACATCAAAGTAACCAACATTTCAGACAAAGCACTGCACGTTGATGTGGTACCTGTGTATGAATTTACACACTTCGATGCGCTTAAACAGCTACTCAATGCGGACTGGGTGCCACAAACCATGACGCTGAAAGCGCATCAGCAAGAGTCGGGTCATACCGTGCTTGAGCAGTATGCTTTCATGAAGCGTGACTACGCGGTGAACCTGATGACAGCGGATCGCCCTGCGACGTCTTTTGATGGTGATCGCCAATCGTTCCTAGGTAATTTGGGCTACGGCACATGGGCAGCACCAGAAGCACTAAACAATGATGAATTAGGCAACACCGAGTGTTTGCGTGGCGACAACATTGGCGCACTGAACCTGCGTCTAGGTTGGTTATCTCCAGAGCAGACCGAACGTACGATTGTACAAATCGCGCAAGAACAGAGCCTAGAAGCTGCACTGCCTTTACTAGCTAAATATCGTGACCATCAAGTGGTTGACTCGGCCTTCGCTGAACTGGCTGAACATTGGGATGGTTACCTACAAGCGGTTCAGGTTGAAACGCCAGATCCTGCAATGAACTCAATGTTGAACGTACATAACCCACGTCAGTGCCACACAACCAAAAACTGGTCTCGTTACTTGTCTCTGTATCAGCTTGGTTATGGTGCTCGTGGCATCGGTTTTCGTGATTCTTCGCAAGATACTTTAGGCGTAATTACTCACATGCCAGAAGAGGCGCGCGAGTTCATTGAGCGTCTATTGTCTGTTCAGAACACTAACGGTTCTGCGATGCACCAGTTCTTCCCATCAACCATGGAAGCGAACGCGGGTGACTCTCGTGAAGAGGAAGATCGCCCTGATTACTACGGTGATGATCACCTGTGGATCATCTACGCGGTGACGCAATATGTGAAAGAAACGGGCAATGCAGACTTCTTGAATAAAGATATTCCGTTCTATCAAAAAGACAAAGCGGGCAACCCAGTCGAAACGGGAACGGTTTGGGAGCATCTGTGCCGCGCGATTGAATTTACCTACACCAATACTGGTGAGCACGGCCTACCGTTGTTAGGTTTTGCTGACTGGAATGACACGGTAAACCTACCAACGGGTGCTGAGTCGATGATGGTGGCGAACATGTACGGCAAAGCACTACTCGACATGTTGGACTTGTGTGAGCTGCGTGGCGAAGCGCAACTGACGGCTAAGTTTAACGATCAGTACCAACAGATGCAGAGTACGGTGAATGAGTGCGGTTGGGATGGCGAATGGTTTGTTCGTTACTTTGATGAGCAAGGTTTGCCAATCGGTTCTCATAAAAACGAGCAAGGGCAGATCTACACTAACGGTCAAAGCTGGCCTGTGATCTCTGGTTTCGCGACTCAAGAGCGTGCAACGCAAGCCCTAGACTCGGTTTACAACAAGCTGAATACAGCGAATGGCATTAAGCTTTCAACTCCTGGTTACAACGGATTTGATCCACAGTTAGGTGGTGTTTCAACTTACCCACCAGGTGCAAAAGAGAACGGCGGTATCTTTTTGCATTCAAACCCATGGGTGATGATCGCAGAAGCGAAAATGGGCAACGGTGAGCGTGCTTACGAGTACTACCGTCAAATCAACCCGGCTTCTAAGAACGATGACATAGATACTTTTGAATCTGAACCTTACTGCTACCCACAAAACATTCTGGGTGACGAGCACAAACAGTTCGGTTTAGGGCGTAATGCGTGGCTTTCAGGTACTTCATCTTGGACATACGTTGCGGGTACGCAATGGATTCTGGGTGTTCGCCCTGAAGTGGATGGCTTGCTGGTGGACCCTTGTATTCCGGCAGAATGGCCAGAATTCAAAGTCCGTCGTCAGTTCCGTGGTGCGACATACCATATTCATGTCACTAACCCGAATAACGTGTGTAAAGGTGTGGTAGAGATGAAGGTAAATGG
Organism: Vibrio sp. 10N.247.310.17; assembly: GCF_041466605.1. Classification (NCBI taxonomy): domain Bacteria; kingdom Pseudomonadati; phylum Pseudomonadota; class Gammaproteobacteria; order Vibrionales; family Vibrionaceae; genus Vibrio; species Vibrio sp. 10N.247.310.17. Next base: position 62,907 of record NZ_JBFSTC010000013.1, read on the forward strand.
TGACCTGATTTCAGGTAATAAAGCGCCAGTATTTACCTCTGGTGAGCACACCATCGAGGTGATTTTAGGTTAACAAAGAGAAGGGCGCTTTATGCGCCCTTTATTGCTTTTTGGTTTCTCTTTAGTGTCGCTTTATTTTGGTTGCATCACTGTGGTTGATAGCTGGCTTGGCATTGCCAAGTAAAGGTCTGAGATTGGTTCGGGCTAAGCGTCAATAAGCCTATCTGGTTATTGAATGCATCAGCTGGGCAAGTCATTGGTTCTATTGCAATACTTTGTTCGCTAGTCGGCGTGTAAAGCTGAACGAATGGGTAGCTTGCATCTTGTTGATAGCGAATAGCGGCAGACGAATCTGAGCGTGTAAACGCAAGTTGGTTGGTTGTCTTGGAATCAAATTCAAAGCAGTGATTTAAGCTTTGATTGGCGAGTGAATCACCCAAAGACAAACAGTCAAAAGCCAGTTTTTCACCATTGGGTAGGTCGTTTTCGTGTATGACCTCAGAGCAAGGCGACATAGCGAGTCCACATTGTGCTAGCTCAGTACCGAGTGAAAAATAAGGGTGCCAAGCATCTCCGAATGGGAAGGCGGAATCACTCAAATTAGAGACGGTCGTTGAGGAAGTGAGTTTACCCGTGGTATCGATAGTGAAGGTGACTTCAAGGTTGAACGCAAACGGGAAAGCAGGATGCAAAGATGACGTTTGATACTGCAACGTCACACTGGCGGATTCTTCAGTGGCTACGCTGTTTGTGATTGAAAAAGGTTGGTTGTAGAGCAGGCCGTGTACGGCGTGATCAGACCAAGGAAAGTTAGCTGGGAGTTGATGGTTTTGGTTATCGAAACTGTAACGACCTAAGTTTAAACGGTTTGGAAAAGGGAATAATTTAGCACTGCGGGAAAAGAACGGATGTTGGTTGATCAGTTCATCATAATTCTGATAGCCACAAATAAAAGAGAATGGACTGTTATTTACGGTATATTTATTAATAACAGCACCAAATCCATTGATTATTTGAAGTTCTATACCATGTTGGTGGTTTATTAATGTGACAGAGTCAATATTTCCAAATTTTTCATTTATAATTTTAAACATGTTGATGTCTCCATTTTAAAAAGATATTAACAAGAAGAAAAAAATATTCAATGGCGGTTTTAAAATGAATAATAAAATTCCATATACGAGCTACTCAGGAAATTCGGAACACTTATGTAAAAAAGGTGATGCAGTTGAATTTATTCAACCTTGGTACACGCCAATTTCTACCACACCAGAAAATACCGGTATGGCGGTGGGCGGAATTGGTAACACATTTACACTGACGCCAAACGGGAAAACACCAAATTTCAGCTTTATTCCGGGGATATTTGTCGATTGTTCAGAGCAAGTTATTAATTTTAATGATTTTTATGCTTCTGTGATGAATGTGCCGACCATCGATACGCTGCAAGTCAGTGATGAGCAAGAGCTGAGCGTTCACCTGAACTTTTATCCTGCCTTGTTCGATGGCAACAAGATCGAAAGCAAAAACATATCGAATGCGATTAACCTGATTCGATCAGCATTAAAAAATGGTCGCTTCTACCAAGAAAATAAAGCTAACTTTACAAAGTGGAACGTTGAGTTTTCAAATAAGACTCAATTATTGATTGAAGAAGATTCTGCTTCAACAATTTGTCAATTATATGTCGCCTTAGATTTCTTTAATGGTTTATTAACAAATGATACAACGAAGTTATTATCGCTTACCGCGGGTGATAATAATCACATAGATAGTGTTAATGGCAGAGATATAGAATATCAAGCTTTATATCCATTGGCTGAATATAAATACAATAGCTTCGAAAATATTAATATAAAGCGTAAGGTAGTTTCTCCGATCGTTAAAGAGAACAAACGCCTTTGTTCTTTACCTATGCACTGGAATCACTTCGAATTAACCAATAATTCATCGCAAACGCGCGTGATTACGCTTGCTCAACCGCTACAAAACTTGATTGGTTCAACCTATCAAAAAGGTCGTGATGGCATTCAAGATTCGGCTTGTACCTTATCTCAAAATCCGATTGCTCAGCAGCATGAAGTGGTTAACTTAAAAGGCGAAAGTCACAGCTTTACCGGTGTTCAGCTTTCTAGCCAGTCGCCTTATCAGAGCGATATTGAAGGCGAAGTGGTGTTTGGTGTTCAAGCGGATAACCATTTGACGAAATCTGGCAAGGTCTCGATTTCTGTGAAGCCAACGCTTTACACCTCTAAGAGTGCTCAGCAAACAGAGTTCGCACTGAAAACAGGCCGCACAAACACTGAGTTCCAAACCGGTATCTACACAGGGCGTGAAGCTCTAAGCGCATTGGTGGTGGTTCAGGTTGAATTGGAACCTGGCGAGTCTGTTGACCTGCGTTTTGCACAGGTCATGGCGCACAGCAAAGTCATGCTTAATGGTTGGCACTCAGATAAGGCTTACACGCAATTCTACCCGCAAGTAAAGCCGGCTCTGCCGATGTTAGAAGAGGTATTGCCAGAATTAGAAGCGATTGAGCAACAGATCGTCGAACAACAAACAGCTTTCCTCGAACAAGCTCAAAGCAAGATATCGCAGCCAGAATCGGCATTGCGTTATGCGACGATGGCAATGAACTCATTGTCCTTCCTAGCCGAATCAACGGTATGGGATAAAGAAGATAAATTCTTGGTGAAAGAGTGTGTCGACTACCCATTCTTTAACTCGCTGGATGTGTATTTCTACGGCTCATTCTCACTGCTTTATTTGTTGCCTGAGCTTGATGGCTGTGTGATGAAAGAGTTCTCGAAAGCCATTTTGGCAGAAGACTTTACCGAGCGCCGATACTGGGAATATGAAGCGACGCCTAATGCCGAATTGATTGATGACAAGTACCAAGGCGTGCGTGCTATTCGAGGTGCGGTGATCCACGACTTGGGCAGTCCATTCGACATCCAGCCAGATGCTTACAGTTGGCACAACGTGAAAGAGTGGAAGGACCTAGCGCCGAAATACATTCTGATGGTGTACCGCCATTATCAAAACACCCAAGATCTCTCTGTGGTTAATGAGTGCTGGCAAGCGGTAACTGAAAGCATCGATTTCTTATCGAACTTGATTGCTGAAGGCGATGATTTACCGCTAACCCGTGGCACAGACGATACCTTTGATAACCTTGCGTCTCACGGCATCTCTATTTACTGCGCGAGCCTTTGGGTTGCAGGTCTGCAAGCCGCGAGCGAACTTGCAAAATTGATGAATGAAAGTGAGTTAGCCGCGGGCTACTTAACGCGTTCTAAAAAGGCGTTGGTAACAGTTGAGCAAAGCTTGTGGGATGAGAAAGAGGGTTACTACCACTTCTTCGTGACTCCTGTTCAAGCCAAGCATTTAACAGGTGCGGGCTACCAAGAACTGGAAACCTTAGGCCTGACTTTGACGGGGGATACGATTGCTGACAAGAACACGCTCAATGCCTATTTAAATGAAACGGATACCTCCATCAACATCAGTAAGGTATCTCAAAGAGTCTCTAAGAAACGCTTGCTGAGTGAGACCGCGCCTCAAGCCTTTACACAAGAATACTTAGATTTAGTGCCAGATTCCGACAACAGCTTTGGCGATGCCTTGTTGGCTGACAGCTACCTTAAGCTCATTGGTTTAGAAGGTATTTTCCCGCAAGAGAATATCCAACGCGCATTGGACTATGTTTATAAGCATAACTTCGAAATTAACAGTCCTGAGTTGGGTGTTGCGAATATGACGTTAGCCGATGGCTCTCCACATGAAGCATTTCAGGCACAAGATGTGTGGATTGGTGTTCAGTTTAGTGTGGCAACAGCGTTGAACTTAGCGGGTAAATCGCAGCAAGCAGAAACATTGATGGATACCGTGTATACCGCACTCTATGACTATTCGAAAATTCCATTTGCAGCGCCAGAGGGGTTCAATTGCTCTGTGTCTGTCAATGAGAAAGATCTTATAAAAGCATTTAAATTGTCGCAAAATGATGCGAAAAGCTGGCTAAGTGTGCTTAAATATCAAAACTGTGTACTGTCTGACGGTCGTATCAACCCAACATTGACGAAAGATACTGATAATTTTGTTAAAATGTTGAGCGGTGAAATCCCGCTAGAAAAGCTGGCTGGCTTGCACAAATGGCTACTGAGTACTGGCTTGAAATACACGGCTGGTCGCTACTTTAGACCGGGGATGATCTTCGCCTACTTGTATTAACTTAATGACACGATTTTCAGCTAAAGCAGTGGTATGCAGGTTGAAGCTGATGGGGAGCTTAAAGCTCCCCGAATGTCACTTGATTAGGGTATCGAGATGCGCACTAAAACAAAAAAAACAACAGTATACGATGTGGCAAGACTGGCTGGTGTTTCTCCCAGTACCGTGTCTCGCTTCCTTAATCGAACCACTTATGTGTCGGATGATAAAAGCCAAAACATTGAGCAAGCCATTAAAGACACGGGCTACAAACCTAACTTCCAAATGCAAGAAAACACCAACCGACGTTCGCTCACTATTGGTGTCTTGGTGCAACACCCTGATAGCCCTTACACCAGTCGTATCCTCAACGACATGGAAAAAACTCTGATCGCTCAAGGCTATTCATTAGTGATCGCAACAGGGCATTGGCAGAAAAAGCTAGAAATGCACGCGTTGGAGTATCTGGCGAAAAGTAACGTGGATGGCATGATCATCGTGACAGGCAGTATTACTCAGGAAGAGATTGCTAAGTATGCACAAGACATCCCTATCGTGATGGTTGGCTACGATTTTGTTGAGAATAATGTCCGCTCCATCAATATCGACAACGTGTTGGGTGGCTATATGGCAACCCTACATTTACTGCAACAAGGACATGTGAATATTGCTCACATCAAGGGGTTATCAAGCCAGCCTGATGCAGGTAATCGCTTTGAAGGCTATAAGAAGGCCCTTCAAGAGGCCGGTATTAAGGTGATGCCAAAACTGGTCAAGCAGGGCGATTTTAGTAGTGAATCTGGCTACGAGAAAACGATAGAGTTGATAGAGTCAAAGATTCACTTCTCAGCCTTGTTTGCTGCAAATGACCAAACGGCTTACGGCGCGATTAAGGCATTGCATGATCACGGTTATAAAGTGCCAGAAGATGTGTCTGTGATTGGCTTTGATGACTTGCCTACGTCTAAGTATTTCACGCCAGCACTGACGACGCTGAGACAGCCGATTGAAGAGATTGGTGAGGTGTGTGCTCAGTCGATCTTGAACTTGTTATCTGGCGAGCGGCATGAAGCTCGACTACCACCCATTGATTTAATCGTCAGAGAGTCGACCAAGTCATTGTATCGTTAATTTCAGACAAGCCTCAAGGTGGTGCGCCCGTGATGATTCGTATTGATGTCAGTGCGAACCATGGTGTAGGAGTGTCGCTGAGTAAAACTATTGTTCTTGCTGCTGATATTTACGCCTTCACAATGTTCAATATAGGGCAGGTAAGCTAAAACACTTCTGCCCCATTGTCAGCTAGAGTAAATACTCATTCACACCCTGTTCGTGGGCTTTTGCCCTACTAAAAGTTATCCATTCATCTAATGGCGTTCGTCGTAAACCCCGTTCTGTATCACGGGGGAAAATTCAACGTAACTTCGGAGTGTGCGGACTATCGGTCAAGGCGTCTTACATTAGTTCATAAGCCAATTTGGTTATTGATTCTGTTCTTCTCTTAGTCTGCTCTTCGTTTCAATTGTTCAAATCAAAATAACCTTTATACATTCAATGTTAACAAGAGAGGCGGACGCTACCCTATAGTTACCTAGCGAAATTCCTACGCTCAAATGGGCATACGAAGCCATTTCCAAACTAGGTGAACGGACACGCATTGCCAGTTGGGGAACCATGTGGCTTGGCTGGGACAAACTACAGGATATACTTAGTGGATACTATCTGAGCAAGGAAACGACTGGATTTATGGGTTTTTAGACTGATTTCTGATCAAGAGACAGGTATGAGACTGCATGGGTAGAAACGTTGGATAGAGCTGTCAAAAGGGCTTTGATTCAATGACCACTATAAAAATCGTCGGTACGGAAAATTAACCGCATTCAATATGGCCTAGAACAATGTTCTGCATAGTACAATATGATATGTTACGCACATAATTTGGGTTGTTGTTATGAGAACCCCATCATCCATATTTGGGAAGTATTATGTCTGAGTCTAGTAATTCATATTTTAAATCTTTAGTTGAACTTGCTTCCGAGTCTTGGCGCTTTGCCAAGGCAAATGAGCGTGTTTTAGCCAAATTGGCTATGAAAGATCAAACTCGCTTTCAAAGTCAGCTGAAGTGGTTTGTTAAAAAGATTGCTGATGAGCTGGAGACTAGCGGTTTGAAAATTATCGATTTAGAAGGTCAAGATTACGATGCTGGCATGGCTGTATCTGCGATAAATATTGATGATTTTGACGAAAGTGAAGAGCTATATATTGACCAAGTACTATCCCCTTTGATTATGAGTGAAAAGGGTATTGAACAGATGGGTACAGTTATTCTTGGGAGTAAAAAATGAAAAACTTTGTTGGCATAGATCTGGGTACTACGAACAGTGCGATAGCATCATTTGATGGTCAAAAAACAAAAATTTGGAAAAGCCCTGAACAAAATGACATTACCCCATCTGCAATTTATCTCGATAGACGAGGAAATAAGTTAGTTGGACAACGAGCTTATGAACAAGCTGCTCGCAGTCCAAGTAATTCAGCTGTACTTTTTAAAAGGTTGATGGGAACGAGTACCCCAATAGAATTTAAAGCCGTTCATGAAGTAAAGACACCAGAGCAGTGCTCTGCTGAAGTTTTGAAAACGCTCTATGGATACTTGAATGAAGAGCTTCGACTAGACCCAGAAACCGGTGTTGTTATTACCGTTCCAGCAGCATTCAACCAAATGCAAAAAGATGCAACTGTTGATGCAGCTAACTTGGCCGGTATAAATAACGTTGCTTTGATGCAAGAACCAGTTGCCGCTGTAATGAGCGTTATGAAAGAAGGGGCATTGGATGGTACCTTTCTTGTTTACGATTTAGGTGGTGGCACTCTTGATATTGCGATCGCAGAAAGTCATAGAGGTAAAGTAAACCTTCTATCTCATGGTGGCATTGCTATGTGTGGAGGTCGTGATTTTGACCGACTCCTTATGGATAAAATTGTTAAACCATGGTTAAGAAATAACTTCAATTTGCCTGATAACTTTCTCGTCGAGCCTAAGTATTCAACCATGGTGAGAATGGCAAACTATGCGGCCGAGAGGGCTAAGATTGAGTTATCATCCAAAGAGGCAGCCGTAATTTCATTGTCAGAAACAGAGATAAGAGAGTTTGATCTCGACGGTGAAGAGATATATTTAGATATCGAGATTTCTAGAGATGAGTTTGACCATTTAATTAATAATTTAGTTCTAGAGTCTGTAGAGGCTGCACGAGAGGCTTTATCAAAAGCGCATCTTACTCCTGATTATATTGAGAGAGTTGTATTTGTTGGCGGACCAACTAATTACAAGCCGCTTCGTGACAAGGTTTGTTTTGAATTGGGGATTAAGGGTTCAACCGAAGTAAACTCGATGACAGCTGTAGCTGAAGGCGCAAGTATTTTTGCAGAGTCAATAGATTGGACTACACAAAATCGTGAAAGAAAGTCATCTCGTGGGGTCATTGAGTCTAAGGGAGCACTATCTTTGGTATTCAAATTTCAAGCTAGAACTCCTAATAAAGCATCGAAGATAGCAATTAAATTTGATGACTATACCGAGGGTTATGAATATCAAGTCGATAGTATAAGCACTGGTTGGACGTCGGGTAGAGTTGCTCTTGAAGCTATGTCAACGATCACCGTCCCACTGGGAATTATGGGGGAAAACCTATTTAAAGTGTTCGTATTTGACCCTTTAGGTACTACGGTAGCAATAAAAGATAGTCAAATATCTATTACAAAAACATCTGCAACAGTAGAGGCTATACCAGCATCCCACTCGATCTCGATCGAAGCATTGAGTAGTTTAGGTGGTAAATCTAGCTTGTCGTACTTAGTCAAATCAGGCGACTCGTTGCCGGTTAAAGGTACAAAGATGTTTAAGGCTGCAGAAACTCTTAGAGCAGGCACGGACAATAGTATAAATATAAAGCTTTGGGAAGGTGACATAGAGGATCCTGTAACAGACAACAGACCAGTGGGTGTGCTGAAAGTTTCTGGCCATGATTTTGAGGTTGGAGTCGTACCAGCGGGTGCTGACATTGAGTGTATTTATGAAATTTTTGATTCCGGTGCGATCAATTTAGAGGTATCAATACCATGTATTGGTGGTGTATTTAACGCAGGCAAGAACTTCTACTCTCGACAAGAGAACCAAATCAACCATGCTGATTCAAAAGCAATTATTTCTATGGAAGCCGATAGCTTAAAAGAGCGAGTTAGCGAGATACGAGATATTCTAGATAATGATGAAATCAATCGAGTATTCGAAAATGTGACTTTGGCAGAAGACAAAAATCAAAGGGCAGTCACCCCAGAAGAATCTCAGGAAGCAATGGAAAAGCTACTGGAAGCCAAGCGTCAGTTGTCAAAAGTTAGAAGTCAGAACTTATCAACTATCAGAGCATTAGAGTTCGATAAGATGAAAAATACTTATAGTGAATATATTGAACAGTATGCTGAAGAATCAGATCACGCAGTGGTTATAAAGCTTATGAATACTGCCCAAAATGCAATTGCAAGTAAGTCACATGACTTTGAGGTGGCAATGGATGAACTACGCTCAAAGAATTTTGAAATTCTGTATAAACAAGACTGGTTTGTTGTTGAGCAGTTTAAGGTTTTGTGTTCTGAAGAGGCTGCGTTTATTGATAAAGCTAAGTTTAACGAATGTGTGCAGCAAGGTATACATTGTATCGAGAATAACAATATAGATGAATTAAGAACAGTAAACTTCCATTTGTTCCAAAACCGAGTGGGTGGTGCTCCTGATCTAGATTCTACAGTCTTTGCGAATATAGTAGAAAGCTAAGATGAACAGCGTGTTATTGCCAATGCGATACAGGTTACCTTCTGGTGAAGTGATTATTGAACGGTTACTTTTAGTAGACTCAGCTGCAATATACAAACTTGATAATAAGACAAATATTATCATCGTAACTCAGGATCTATGCAGCTTATGGGTTAAAAACGACTATTTACCCAGAAATTTGTTTAATTCTATCAATGTGGGTAGTGAAGAATTTCATTATTTTGAAATAGAAGATTGTTTTTCGGTATCTAGTTTTGATACTGGTCTCGGTTTAGTTGATTTTTCGCAGGCTCTATCATTCACTCATGCCTATTTAAATTCGAAAGAAAAACCAGGCAGCACTAAAAATAGTCTCTTTGTAGAAAAGTACTCAGTGCTTCTGCCTTTAGATTTAAGTAGTGATCTTGACAACGAGCTGTCTTATAAGTTGTGGTTAACAAATGGTGTGAGCCTTAAGGACAGTTCTTTCAAGGCAGTATCAAAATTAACTCCGTTGAATGATGCTGAGCTTGAAGAGTGCTTTGAGTTAGCTGGAGTGGACTATGTATTAGAACCGTCAGACTCTACTGTGAATGAGTCTTTGTGCGAGTTTGAGCTGTTTGGCAGAGAGTCACTGGAAGAGTTTGTCAATGAGTACATAGTTGATGTAATAAACCACCGTGACTCTTATAGGAAAATGGGTATCGAGGGACCGTCATCTTTTATCCTATATGGCCCACCCGGATGCGGGAAAACATATGCTGCGGAAAAGCTCGTGAATCACTTGGGCTGGCCAGTTTTTAAGGTGGACTCTGCATCAGTAGCAAGTCCCTACATTCATGAAACAAGCAAAAAAATTTCTGAAGTATTTAATGAAGCAATGAGGTGCTCGCCTAGCGTTATTCTCATCGATGAAATGGAATCCTATACATCAAATAGAAGTACAGCCAAAGACCATAAACTTGAAGAGATTAATGAGTTTCTAAGACGGATACCAGAAGCTATAAATGCTGGCGTGTTGATTATAGGAATGACGAACTTCATCGAAGATATTGACCCAGCGCTAAAGCGTAAAGGCCGTTTTAACCATCTGATAGAAATCGGTATTCCAAATGAAAGCGAGATCAGGGCTTCATTAAATTTTTTGACGCAAGGGTTACCACTTGAAAGTGAAGTAATTAAAGATGAAGTCATTGATAGTTTGATTGGGCGTACGTTGGCAGATATTGACTTCGTAGTGAAAGAGGCTGCTAGAAAAACTGCAAAAGACAGAATAAGTACACTTGGTCACAATGAGTTAATGTCTGCGATTGAATTGTTACCGATGATACCTTCAATTAATAAAAATAAAATCGGATTTCTGTGACTATGAATATTAAAGAAAACCCATTCTTTCTCTTAAACGCAACATTACGTAATACTAGAGCTGAACTTTCAGAGCTAGAAGAAGAGTTTAGTTTGTTCAATGACTCAGACCGAGATCTTTTAAGTGAAGTAATCTCCCCTCGCTTGAGAGCTCAGTCAGAGTTAGGTTGGTTGATTGGAGTGACAGAACCAACTGTTCTCCGAGCACTTGCCATTAAATCACTAAATGATCTTATCGATCTTAGACATTTACACGCACTAGATCAGTTGAACTTAATTTCGTCATCATTGAGCCTTTACAAAGGTGAAAGTCACAAACTTGTCAAAGATTCAATTTTGAGGTTAGCGGACCTTTTTGAAGGTTTACACCTCCGTTTAGATGAAGTCATGATTCTGCTTAATCAAGAGAGAAAGTACTCTGGTTTCCCATTATTAAGTGATACTTCACAGCTAGAGGACGGAGTTAATCTGCGAAAGGACTACTTCAATCAGTCTATTAAAGACTCATTGGATAGGTTGGATAGTCAGATGCTGGTATCTTTAGTAACTGATATTGTTGATAAAAATTCAATGAGTGGTGTTAGGCAGTGCTATACACTTGTTCAAGATCTAGTTGATTATTATGAGGTGGCCACAAAGCATGCTCTTGCTGAAGAAACTGCATCTATTGAGTCGTTGATTGAAAATATCATGACAATGACCACTAGTCAGTACTCGAATGACCATTTGGACCAACTTATATCGAAACTAATAACTAGCCTAAGAGGCTGGGATACAATAGCTCAACCTATTCAAGTTAGTTTCCAAGGGAAAGGGTTAGAGCATGAAGAGAGCAAAGAATTGGCGTACAAAGTTCGCGATCTTAGTTTGTATATGTTCAATGAAATGCTTCAAGATGACATAACAAAAAAACTAAGCGAGATTAGCCTTGAGCTTTTTGGAGAAGTAACCAGCTTTTCAGAGCGTGTGGAAAAAGACATTGCCGACATTAAAGATATTGAGTTTGAAAGACAGCAAAGAGCTGAAAATGAAGCTAGGGAACAAGTAAAACATGAGCTTGAGATGGCTTATAGCGCTGAGATAGGTCTTGCTTTCAAAGACGAATTGAAGATTAGCGCATCAGGTATTTCTTGGAAAGGGGCTTTTGTTAGGTTTGAAGATATTACTTTCTATAGCTATCAAGTAATAAGCAGAAGCCTAACGACAGATTATATATTTGAATATGGTGGCACTAATCGTACTTACAAAATAACCACAAAGAAACAGGAGCATTTTAGCGCCTTGTTAGATAGGTTTTGGAAAGGTACTGGTTATAAGCTGATGATAAATTTTGCAATTGATGTTGTGTGCAAAGCAAAGGATCATTTTTCTGGTATTGGTGTTCGAGACGATGGGCTCGTTCTACACAGGAAAAAGTTTCTTCGAGCGAGTGAGCCAGTTTTGGTGCCATGGAGTCGTTTGTCTTCCAACGTATACAATGGCCAATGTACATACAGTCTTGTTGGAGATAGTAAAGTTAATGCAAGCTTAGATGTCAGTGCTACGAACTACCATATGTTTAGCACACTGGTTAGCGTTATGATGGATAAGAGAGCTTCTCGATTAAGTGAAGTCTTTGGGGTGAATTAGTTTAATGAGTAATAAGAATCCCAAAGGGTTTAGTGGTTTATCACAGCTGCACTCAAAGAGTGAAGACAAAGCTGATTCAGTCGAATCTGATTTTCAGTCTGACCCCTCTACAGACACCATAACAACGCCCCTATCTAAGACTCAGTCTGGTTCACAGCGTGATAACACTGTAGATGTAGGCTCAGAATCAGAAGTTACGGATGGAACATTACAAGATGAACAACAGGAAGGTAACAAATCGGGTATAAGTTGGGGGTATATATTTGGTTTTTTACTCATTGTCGGTATTTTCATGGCAATAAGTCAGGGTAATGATAGTCCTAGTTCCGTACCTAAGGCTGCTACAGGTAGTAGTTTAGCCAATCCAACAGCAAAGACTCCAACAGCTTCTCAATTAGGAAGTTCGTCTGTCGTAGGTAAAACCAACAAGCCAAGAAATGAGACTCCTAAGCTTCAGTATAATAAACCGCCTGTCGGTTCAAATAATATACTTTCAGTGTCGCAGATTCGTTGGTGTACTCGTGAAATCATGCGTATTGATGCGATGAGAAATATCTTCGATACAAACGGAGGTATAGATGAGTTCAATCGAATTGTTAATGACTATAATAGTAGGTGTAGTAATTATCGCTATCGACAACGAGATCTCTCTAAAGCTGAGCGAGAAGTAGAAACACACAAGTCTACAATTACTACAGAAGCGATACGAGAGGCAAAACTAATTGATCAACGCTTTAAGAAAACATCGAATGTGTCAACTAAGAGCGCTTCAAATAAACCGAACGCCCAGTTAACACGAGAAGTACAACAACTTTTAACCGTCCTAGGATATAAGCCTGGTCCAATTGATGGTGATTACGGACCGGGAACAGCGAGTGCGATAAAGGTTTTCCAGCGTGACTCGGGTTTAGCTCAAACAGGAAGAGTAGATAGAGAACTACTTTCTTCGCTTCGGAGCAAAGAGCGATCTAAATCTTCACTTAATGTTGGAGTCAAAACTAACAACCATCAGAGTAATGGTAATGGAATCCCTGCGAATGCCAAAATTGACTACACAGGTCGTAAATGGGTTTGTAATAGTGGTTACCGA
>NZ_JBFSTC010000014.1:0-72835 GCF_041466605.1 Vibrio sp. 10N.247.310.17
AGATACGAGATACGAGATACGAGATACGAGATACGAGATACGAGATACGAGATATAACGATAGTTGGGGGAGTTTAAAAAGGTTTTTGGGTTAAAACAAAAGGAAGAAAAAAAATATCGTGGTATAGCCGGGGGGACTATACCACGGGTGCCAATGACACCTTCGCTTGCTGCCGGAGTGATATGGCAAGCCACATCACCTCTGGAATAAAATTAAAGAGAAAGAGTTTCTCTTCGATGGAGTAACTATACGGGTAGCGACTTGTTTTGCTTATAAAATTAACGACAGATGACTGTAAGAAAACCGACATTGTTATAAGCTGTTGATTATTAGTGTTTTATTGTTTTCTGGTTGACGCGTGCTAGTGAGGTAGTCCCCACTAATTGTTGAAAGTGACGTTTTTGACGTAAACGTTTTTAACGAAATTTACGAGAGTGTATTTTCGAAAACATTGATTTCACACAATAGAATTGTGGGTATGTGCGTGTATTATGTCGGTAATAACAATCTTTCTCATTATCAATCTCGAACTGGGTACTTATGAAACTCTCACAACTAGAGCAAGGAAAAGCGGCTTCTATTGTTGCACTTACAGGTTTAACACCAGACGTTAGAAAAAAACTAATGGTTATGGGCATGTTGCCAAAAACCGAGGTGACACTTATCCGTCGTGCACCTATGGGTGATCCGCTTCAAGTTGAAGTGAGAGGTGTTTCTATAGCCATTCGTGAAAGCATTGCAGAACAAATCGAGGTTATCTAAATGGATTATCAAGTTCTTACTGTTGGTAACCCTAATAGTGGTAAAACAACATTATTTAACGCATTAACTGGCGCAAAACAGCACGTTGGTAACTGGGTTGGTGTGACCGTAGAAAAGAAAACCGGTTTATATTCGCACGCTGGTGATCAATTTCAGTTAACGGATTTACCAGGCATTTATGCACTAGACAGTGGCAATGATGCAAACAGTATCGATGAGTCTATTGCATCACGCGCCGTGCTTACTCACCCAGCGGACGTCATCATCAATGTTGTTGATGCTAGCTGTTTGGAAAGAAGCTTATACATGACATTACAATTGCGAGAGTTGGGTCGCCCAATGATCGTTGTATTGAACAAAATGGATGTATTAAAGCGTGAGCGTCAGGTGATTAATCTTAAGGCTCTAGAAAAAGAGCTAGGTTGCCCGGTTCTAAGCTTGTCAGCAAACGATAAAGGACAAGTGGTTCGTTTTAAAGAGCGTTTGCATAAGCTTCTGGTTCAAGGTGTGAGTCTTGATCCTATCTCTATTGATTACGATGTCGCGTTAGAAGCTCTTATTCCTTCTGTTGAGTCACAATTTGATGATGCTGACGTATCTCACCGAGCGCTAGCGATTCGTGCTTTAGAAAATGATTACTTGGTATTGAATGGTTTGGCCCCACAAACTCGCACTCAAATTGATAGTGTGCGTCTTGGTGCCGATTTCGATATTGATCTTGCTGTTGCTGACGCTAAATACACTTTCTTACATGAACTTTGTAAACGAGTTCGTCGCAGCGAAGGCAAACTGAGCCGTAATTTCACAGAGAAAGCCGATCAATTCATCTTGAATAAATGGGTTGGGATTCCTTTCTTTTTCGTCATCATGTACCTAATGTTTATGTTCTCTATCAATATCGGTAGCGCGTTTATCGACTTCTTCGATATTGGTGTTGGCGCAATATTAGTTGATGGCGGACATCACTTATTAGATGGTCACTTACCGGTTTGGCTAGTCACCGTTCTTGCTGATGGTATTGGTGGTGGTATCCAAACGGTTGCGACCTTTATTCCGGTTATTGCCGCGCTTTACTTATTCTTAGCGGTACTAGAAAGTTCAGGCTACATGGCCCGCGCTGCATTTGTACTGGATAAAGTGATGCAGAAGATTGGCTTACCAGGCAAAGCATTTGTACCACTTGTTCTGGGTTTTGGCTGTAACGTACCTTCTATCATGGCAACTCGTACTCTTGACCAAGAGCGCGAACGTAAACTCGCCGCATCAATGGCACCGTTTATGTCATGTGGTGCTCGTCTACCTGTATACGCACTGTTTGCTGCTGCATTCTTTCCTGGTGCTGGACAAAACGTTGTGTTCGCTCTGTACATCATGGGTATTCTGGCTTCTGTGTTTACAGGCTTGTTCCTTAAAAATACTATCTATCCTGGTAGCAGCGATAGCTTGGTTATGGAAATGCCGGATTACGAATTGCCGACCGTGCAAAACGTGATGCTGAAAACTTGGCAGAAGCTGAAACGTTTCGTGCTTGGCGCAGGTAAAACCATTGTAATGGTTGTGGCAATTCTGAGTTTCTTGAATTCATTAGGTATGGACGGCAGTTTTGGTAACGAAGACAGTGAAAGTTCTGTGCTATCTAAAGCGGCTCAAGTTGTAACTCCAGTGTTCCAACCGATTGGTATTACTGAAGAGAACTGGCCTGCAACGGTTGGTATCATTACCGGTATTTTTGCGAAAGAAGCCGTGGTTGGTACGCTAAATAGCTTATACACTACACCTTCTGATGAAGAAGCGGCTGAGTTTGATCTAGCGGCAAGTTTAGAAGAAGCCGTAATGACCATTCCTGAAAACCTTGCTGGTTTGAGCTATTCAGATCCATTAGGAATTGAAGTTGGTGACTTGTCTGACTCTAGTTCTGTGGCTGCTGATCAAGAGGTTGATACTTCGATCTTTGGTAACTTGAAAGATAAGTTTGTATCAGGCCACGCTGCGTTTGCTTACTTAATCCTAATCTTGCTTTACACACCTTGTGTGGCAGCGATGGGTGCTTATGTTCGTGAATTTGGTCAGACGTTTGCCCGCTTCATCGCAGTTTGGACAATGGCACTTGGTTACTTCGGTGCGACCTTCTATTACCAAGCAGCAAACTTCGCTGTACACCCAGTAAGTAGTGCTGTGTGGATGGTGGCAATTGCTGGTGGTTTTGTGGTGACGTATCGCATCTTCAAGAAAATCGGCAGTAAGCAAAAAGCACTTGAGGTGCAAGTAGTATGATTTTAACTGAACTTCATCAATACATTGATAACGAAGGTGTTGCTGCTCGTAGTGAGCTTGCATCTAAGTTTGGGGTAAGTGAAGACGGTATCGATGCTATGCTGGGAGTGTGGGTCAAGAAAGGCAAGATATCTCGCTTGGTCGACACCAATAAGCATGGCCATACAACACGTATTCGCTACACCATCAGCAAACAAGATGGTTTGTCACTGAATGTGATGATGTAGTTCAGGTCTCATACTCTCGTTGAAAGCGACGAGATTAGACAATAAAAAAGCCGCTCACCTATTTTAGGTGAGCGGCTTTTTGTTATGTGTCTTATCTGAACTGTCTTGTTTTAAAGCTCAATGAGACCAACTCAAATTACGCCTTCTTGAAGATAGAACTCAGCGACAAAACGTTTTGGATACGAGTATGGATTGCAGCTTGTTCTTCTTCCGTACGCTGCTCACCTTTAGTGTTTCCCCATACTGGTCCTGGCCATGCGATGTCATTTTTGAAACGCGCAATATGGTGAATGTGCAGTTGTGGCACCATGTTACCTAGCGCGCCTAGGTTTAATTTGTCTGGTTGGAATGTCGCTTCTAATGCTTGGCTTACCGCTTGAGACTCAAGCAAGAACTGCTGTTGTTCTTTCATTGGTAGATGGTGCAACTCTTTTAGGTTGGCGCGTTTGGGTACCAAGATAACCCAAGGCACTGCACTGTCTTTGCTTAGCAGCGCCAAGCTTAGTGGAAATTCGCCAATAAGCGTGGTGTCTTTTGCTAACTGTGGGTGAAGTTCAAAGCTCATTATTATTATCCATTTCGATTTCTTGAAGTCATACCAATAACAGTAAGTAAATGATCAGAAATAGCGCAGGAAAAAGGTTTGAGAACAAGGCAGATTCTTTTGATAAGTAGTTACTCTACAATCAAAAATTCTAACGCAGTTATCGAGCGTTTTAACCAGCTAGGATGATTAGTTATTTACTACGATTGGTATCAGTATACGTTAGATAAAACAAAAGGTTGATGCTCTCACATCAACCTTTGTATTTATTCATTGTAACCCGAAGGGGATTACATACGCTCTAGAGTTTCGATACCTAGAAGCGACAGACCTTGCTTGATAGTCTTAGCTGTCAGTGCAGCAAGCTTCAGGCGGCTCTGTTTAACGGTTTCATCTTCAGCCACAAGGATAGGGCATGCTTCGTAGAAGCTAGAGAATTGACCAGCAAGTTCGAACAGGTAGCTACACATGATGTGTGGTTGACCTTCACGAGCAACAGACTGTACCGCTTCTTCAAATTGTAGAAGTTTCGCGATAAGGGCTTTCTCTTTCTCTTCAGTGATTTTGATTTCACCTTCTAGAGAGTCCATAGAAATGCCTGCTTTAGCAAAGATTGAAGCGACACGAGTGTATGCGTACTGCATGTACGGTGCTGTGTTGCCTTCAAATGCCAGCATGTTTTCCCAGTCGAACACGTAATCAGTGGTACGGTGCTTAGAAAGGTCTGCGTATTTAACTGCTGCCATTGCTACTGTGTTCGCAATGGTTTTCTTCTCGTCTTCTGCTAGCTCAGGGTTTTTAGATTCAATCAGCTGAGTTGCACGTACTTCTGCTTCGTCCAGAAGGTCAGCAAGACGCACTGTACCGCCAGCACGAGTTTTAAATGGCTTACCATCTTTACCTAGCATCATGCCGAACGCGTGGTGCTCAAGAGATACAGACTCAGGAACATAACCCGCTTTACGAACGATAGTCCAAGCTTGCATTAGGTGTTGGTGCTGACGAGAGTCGATGAAGTAAAGTACGCGATCTGCGCCCAGTTCTTCAAAACGATATTTAGCACAGGCAATATCGGTGGTGGTGTATAGGAAGCCACCGTCACGTTTTTGCACGATAACGCCCATAGGGTCGCCATCTTTGTTTTTGTATTCGTCTAGGAATACAACTTGTGCGCCGTCAGACTCTTTTGCTAGACCTTGTGTTTGTAGGTCAGAAACGATGTTTGAAAGCATATGGTTGTACATACTTTCACCCATCACATCATCACGTGTTAGTGATACGTTCAGGCGATCGTAGTTACGTTGGTTTTGAACCATGGTTACGTCAACAAGCTTTTTCCACATTTCAGCACAGTATGCGTCGCCACCTTGCAGTTTCACTACGTAGCCACGAGCTTTCACAGCGAATTCTTCGTCTTCGTCGTAAAGCTTTTTAGATTCACGGTAGAACTGCTCAAGATCTGACAGTTCCATTGAAACTTCACCAGTTTCAGCTTGGATGCGCTCAAGGTTTGCGATAAGCATACCGAATTGAGTACCCCAGTCACCAATGTGGTTAGCACGGATAACTTTGTGACCTAAGAACTCAAGTGTACGAACAACAGCATCACCGATGATCGTTGAACGTAAGTGGCCTACGTGCATTTCTTTTGCAACGTTTGGAGCTGAGTAGTCAGCAACAATCGTTTGTGCTTCTGCGGCTGAAACACCAAGGCGAGAGTCAGCAAGCGCTGCGTCTGCTTGTTGTGCCAGGAACGTTTCATCTAGGAAGATGTTTAGGAAACCTGGACCTGCGATTTCAACTTTAGAAGCGATACCGTCTAGGTTTAGAACGTCCAATACTTTTTGAGCAAATTCTCGAGGGTTAGTGCCTAGTCGTTTAGCAACACCCATAATGCCGTTTGCTTGGTAGTCACCAAATTGTGGTTTTGCAGATTGACGGACAGCCGCAGGAGAGCCTGCAGGTGCGCCAGCGGCTTCTAGAGCCTGAGATACTTTGTCATTAATCAGTGCTTGGATATTCACACGCGTTTCCTTCAATTCAAGGATGAATAAGAGTAGCCGTTATTTCGTGGGCATTAAATTTGGCTAATTATGCTTCTAGTTAACGATTTAATGCTGAAATGAACAACAGACTCTGTTTAAGTTCACAAAAATGGCGTTAATTATACCAATTTTGTGGGCTTTCTTATAGGTCGAATTGATAGAAAATTAACATTTCCTGAGGGGTTTTTGACAATCAACTTTGACCAAGCCAAGTTTGTCTATTTAGGAAAGTAAGACACGGTACTTTTGGAGTGTTTTTTGTAACAGCAGCGCTTGTTGCTGGAAGTAAAACTGATACCATGTTGCCATTATTTGGAGAACATAGACAATGACGATGAGCCTGAAGCAAGCTGAACTAGAACCACAACAAATGATTGCACGCCTTGATACGTTTATGACGAAAATTGAGAACCTCGGAAATGTGCTGGGTTTGGATTTAAGCTTTGCTCAAGCGGATCACATTGCATTAAGAATCAATGAAACTGAGCTTGCGAAATCAGCACATCAAGCATGGTCTGAATACGGCTCTACGATTTCAGAAGCGATGATCAATGGTCGTCCCATTGTGGTGTTGGCTTTCGATAAACCATTGCAAAGTCTTGGTTGGAAGATTGAATGTTTAGAGCTGCCTTACCCAGCTGAAGGCAAGATTTACCCGAGCCAAGATTGGGAGCATGTAGAGTTTGTGATTCCTTCTCACGCACAAACGGCCGATGAGTATCTAGCAGACCTTAAAGAGACTTACCCGCAGTTCGCTGCTAAGTTTGAAAATTTGGCAGATCAAGGCATTAAGATAAAACTCTCTAGCCCGAAAGGTGAGGGGGAACGTTTGAATAATCCAACGGTTGCATTCAAGCATCAAGGGATTTGCATTAAGCTGCATCCACACTCTTTGAAGAAGATTGTTGAGTCAGAACAGGCCTAATTTGATTGGATAGTTGCTGGGAATAGATTCCTGAACTCACCAAGGCTCGTCGGAATGACGGGCTGTTTGATGGTGTTTGCCGGAGTCTACCTTTAGATGCTGACAGTCTGAGTGTTCGAGGGCGCATGTTAGAGCCTATAGTTATAAGATTCATCACCGAGTTCGTCATTCCCGTAGTCGGAAATCTCATAAATCTATTCAGATCATCAGATACAAAAAACGCGCAATGGATTAACCCTATTGCGCGTTTTTTATTGGTTTTTAACTGGAAGTCTTACCGGAAATCGATATCCGACTTACAGAATCACGGTCTTGTTACCGTAAACAAACACGTGATCATTGATCACTTTGTTTAAAGCCTTGCTCAACACGTTCTTCTCTACGTCACGACCCGCTTGAGCCATGTCTTTTGCGCTGAAGTTGTGATCCACTGGGATAACATCTTGCTTGATGATTGGACCTTCATCGAGATCGTTTGTCACAAAGTGCGCCGTTGCACCAATGATCTTCACACCACGTTCGTAAGCTTGTTGGTATGGCTTAGCACCAATGAATGCTGGCAAGAAACTGTGGTGAATGTTGATGATTTTGTGGTTGTACTTCTCAACAAACCCCGGCGTCAGCACTCGCATGTATTTAGCAAGCACTAGATAGTCCGCCTCATACTGGTCAATCACTTCCAACATCTTCTTCTCATGTTCTTCACGGTTTAATCCTTCGTGAGAAACATGGTGGTAAGGGATATCAAAACGCTCGGTTAGGCTTTGCAGTGTATCGTAGTTACCAACTACTGCCGCAATATCAACATCTAAACTGCCATCGAAGTTCTTCATCAGAATATCGCCAAGGCAGTGTGCTTCTTTAGTTACCAGAATCACAACACGCTTACGAGATGAATCAACCAGCTTACGTTTTGTGTTTTCTGGCAGGGCTTGGTCTAAATCGGCGAGTAAGGTTTCGTCATTGAAGTAGCCCTCTAGCTCTGTGCGCATAAAGAAGTGGCCACTTGTGTTATCAACGAACTCATTATTGTGAATAATATTGAGTTGGTGCTTATAACAAATGTTGGTGATCTTTGAGATGAGGCCTGGGGCGTCAGTACAATGTGTTAATAAAGTTTTTCTTTCCATTTGCATCTTACTTCCATGAATGTTGCACTTGTTATATGAAATCGGGATTCTTCAAAATTTAATGCAGGCCGTCGAACGGTGAACTGAGCCGCAGTATCACCGTTATAATTAATCTATTATTAAGTTGGTTTCAACAAATTCTGCTGCTCATTTATCGCATCGATAAATTGTTTTATATAGAAATATCAGTTTTTCGATAGAAAAAAAGGCAGAAGCTTCATTTTTCAAGTTTTGACCGTAGTACGCATTTGAACTTCAACCGAGGCATTGACGCTTTGGCCAAAAATAGAGGTGATACTTATGGATAAAGAGTTACTAGCAAAAAAACTGTACTGCAAACGAGTGAATTCATTAGCGGGAAGTACAGAGTTAGATGGTAATGTTCTAGATGAAATGTGGGAAAGTAAAACCTCACCAACCGATGCAGTGAAAGCCATGCAGCCTTGCGATAATCATTTTGAAGGCGCCCCTTGGTTGTCGCGTTATCTCAGCCGAAAATAATAACGATTCCTTGATTTTTATTTCTTCAATTCTTACCTCCTAGGTAGCTTAACCCAAACCAAACACCTCCGGTGCGAAGTCATTCTTGATTCGCGCCGGCTCACTAAACCTGCCATAATTCGCCTTCTATTTTTCTAAACTTCGTACTCTATGATATCTAAAACGTTTTCTGCTGATGGTGCTTTGGGTAAAGCGATCCCTGGGTTCCAACCTCGACAAGCTCAGCTAGACATGGCTGAAGCGGTTTCACAGACTATTGAACAACAGAACCAATTGGTCGTTGAAGCGGGAACGGGAACAGGTAAGACGTTTGCTTATCTAGTGCCAGCACTGCTGAGTGGTAAGAAAACGATCATCAGTACGGGGTCTAAAAACCTTCAAGAACAGCTGTTTCACCGAGATTTACCATTGATGGTCGATGCGCTTGGTTTTTATGGTCAGGTTGCGTTACTCAAAGGCCGTTCAAACTATTTGTGCTTGGACAGGCTCAGTCGTCAAATGATCGAGAGCCATGGCACTCACACCGATCCAACGCTGTTAGCTCAGTTGGTGAAAGTGCGCAGTTGGTCGTCAGCGACTCAAACTGGCGATTTAGGTGACTGTGATGATATTGCTGAAGATAGCCCGGTCATTCCAACCATTACCTCGACTAACGACAACTGCTTAGGCAAAGAGTGCCCAAGCTACACCGATTGCTTTGTGCTGAAGGCGCGTAAAAAAGCGATGGATTCTGATGTTGTTGTAGTGAACCACCACTTGTTTCTCGCGGGTTTAGCGATCAAAGAAACCGGGTTTGGTGAGCTGATACCTGAAGCCGATGTGTTTATCTTCGATGAAGCGCACCAACTTCCCGAGATCGCTAGCCAATACTTCGGACAATCGGTTTCCAGCCGACAGATCCAAGAGCTAGCCAAGGACATTGAAATTGCTTACCGAACTGAAGCCAAAGACATGCGCCAACTGCAGAAAGTAGGGGATAGGCTCGTTCAATCGTCAGCCGATCTACGCATTGTGCTTGGCGATACGGGCTTTCGCGGTAACTGGCGTGAAGCATTGAAGTCAGAGTCGATTGCGAGAGAGTTAGTTCGCTTACAAGATGCGTTGCAATTGGCCGTTGATGTATTGAAATTAGCATTGGGTCGAAGCCAGTTGTTAGACACGGCTTTCGAGCGTGCAACCATGATTAAGTCGCGTATCGAACGTGTATGTGACGTGTCGATTACTGGTTATTCGTATTGGTATGACACCACGCCACGACACTTTGCTTTGCACATCACGCCACTCTCAGTCGCCGACAAATTCCATGAGCAGATTGAGCTAAAACCGGGTGCTTGGGTGTTTACCTCTGCAACTTTGGCGGTGTCGGACGATTTCGATCATTTTACTTCTCGATTAGGACTAAAGCCGTCGGCACAGTTTTCACTACCGAGCCCGTTTGATTACCCAAATCAGGCGCGTTTGTGTGTGCCTCGCTATCTACCAGAGCCGAATAGCCCGGGCTTAGCGGACAAGCTAGTAAGAATGCTGACCCCTGTGATTGAGCAAAACCAAGGTCGCTGTTTCTTTTTATGTACCTCACACAGCATGATGAAAGAATTGGGTGAACGGTTCCGCGAAACGCTCTCGGTTCCCGTTCTGCTGCAAGGTGAGACAAGTAAGCAAAAAACCTTAGCAGAATTCATGGAATTAGGTAATGCATTGCTGGTGGCCACTGGTGCTTTCTGGGAAGGTATAGATGTTAGGGGCGATGCATTAAGCTGTGTTATCATCGACAAATTGCCCTTTACAGCCCCTGATGACCCTTTGCTTAAGGCTCGAATTGAAGACTGTAAGTTGAAAGGGGGTGATCCTTTTGCACAAGTACAGTTACCAGACGCAGTGATTACCTTGAAACAAGGTGTTGGCCGATTAATACGTGATAAACGTGACAATGGCGCTTTAATTATTTGCGATAACCGCTTGGTGACCCGCGATTACGGTGGTGTGTTTTTGGCGAGTTTACCGCCTATCCCACGTACCCGTGACTTAGGGATCATTAAAGAATTCTTAGCTAAAGACCATTCAACCGCTGCTGAGTAATTGGCATTGTTGAGCTTAGCCATTATTTTAGATTAGATAACGAATATTTGAGACACAAATGAGCGCGAAAATTCTTGCAGTAGATACCGCAACTGAAAACTGTTCAGTTGCACTAGTAATTGGTGACCAGGTGTTCGCACGTAGCGAAGAGGCACCTCGAGACCATACGAAAAAAATTCTACCTATGGTTGATGAAGTACTGAAAGAAGCGAATATTGCTTTAACCGATATCGACGCGATCGCGTTTGGCCAAGGCCCGGGCAGTTTCACGGGTGTACGTATTGGCATTGGTATTGCTCAAGGCTTAGCTTTTGGTGCTGATTTGCCGATGATCGGTGTGTCTACACTGGCAGCGATGGCGCAAGGCAGCTACCGTAAATTTGGCGAAACTCATGTTGCAACAGCAATTGATGCTCGCATGAGTGAAGTTTACTGGGCTCGTTACAGCCGTGAAGATGATGGTCGTTGGACTGCGGTCGATGCGGAATGTGTAACGCCTCCAAGCGAATTGGCTGAACAGCTTGAAGCGGACTCCAACACATGGGCAAAAGTAGGCACAGGTTGGGAAGCATATGCAGAGCACATGGACACACTAGCGATCAACACCAAAGTGTGTGAAGTGCTATTCCCAGAAGCTCAAGACATGGCGTTCCTTGCTCAATTTGCTTATGCTGAAGGCAAAGCGGTTGCAGCTGAAGAGTCTGAGCCGGTTTACCTACGTGATAAAGTGACTTGGAAAAAACTGCCTGGTCGCGAGTAAATACGTATTACTTTGGCTCTGCAGTTTATTTTGTAGAGCCGTTATTAAAATTAGATACACAATCATTAAAGTCAGGTAATAAACTCTTTAAGCATGGTTTCAATCAACGGCTTACCTCCTTCTTCGATAGGCAATACATCTAAAACCAATCGAACCAACAAAAAGAATGAGGTAAAAAAAGGCGATGCAAAGACCTCTGTTGGTCAGCCAACTAAGGTTGCGAATGCTGTCTCGCATTCTATTCGCCAGGTCAAAGAGTCTGAGATTCACAAGGCTCAGATTCAATATGATCTTCCAGAGGGGCGCGGACGACGTGCGATGGAGGAGTATATGGATGTGATGAATCAAGCTAAAAAAGAGGAACTTGCAAAGCTAATTGGGATCGATATTTATATCTAGCTTTGTGTTTTCATTTATCCTGCTCTAAGGAGCTGCATTATGTATTCTCTCATATCTAAATCTCGCTTATTTTTCCTTGTCGCTTTCTCTACGATGGTGATGGGGTGCTCCTCTTTACCTAAAGAACTTAATGCAAACTCAGAACAGGTGGTAACTGACTACCAAGAGTGGGTAAACACACTACCGGATGCCGGTGATGTTCGTTTGGGTGGCGTGATTGCTAAAGTCACTAATCTGAAAGATAAAACGCGTGTTGAAGTGGTGAACTTACCTATCTCTAGTAGTGGTAAGCCTGATATTGATGCCGAACCAAAAGGACGTTTTGTTGGTTACATTGACGGCTATGTTGAACCATTGAGCTTTGCTGAGGGTCGTTTAGTTACTTTAGTTGGCACATCAAATAGCACTGAAGACGGTATGGTTGGTGAATACCCTTACACTTTCCCAGTCATGAATGTCTACAATCAACGTTTATGGCAGATCACTGAAAGAGTGGTTATTAATGACTTTGCGCCAACTTACTACTCTTGCCGCAGTTTACATTGTCGCAGTTTTCAAACCATGCCTAAGTCAGGGCGTGTGATTCAAGATGTGCAATAGTCGAACCTTAACTCGACATACCCAATGACAGGGACACCATACTATCAATGATTGAACAGTCATATTCCCTTGCGAGCGGGACACTTGCAACACAACAGATTGGCAACCCACAAACGACCGTAACGACGGTCGTTTTTATTCATGGCTGGCTAGACAATTCCGCAAGTTTTACTCAGGTCATGCAGCAAGTCTCTAAGCTTTCTCCAGATACTCACTTGGTTGCGATCGATCTTTTTGGGCACGGTTTCTCGTCGCATAAGTCGGGGAGTTACTACCCATTTCACGACTATATTGATGATTTACACCAGCTAGTGACCAAATTATCGCCAAACAGACTGGTGCTGGTAGGACATTCACTTGGTGCATTGATAGCAAGTTGCTATAGTGCCGCCTTTCCTGAAAATGTGTCAGGATTAATTCAAATTGAAGGTCACGGACCTCTTTCTGAAGCTCCCCACGAAACAGTCTCTCGCTTGAGGGATGGGGTACTTAGTCGTCTTCGACAGCGAAGAAAGCCTTCACGTCCTCTGGCAAGTCTTGAGGATGCTATTAAGCTGAGAGCTCACGCCAACCAAATTAATGCTGAATTAATCGCTCCTATTGTTGAGCGAGGTATTGTCGAGTTTGAGAACTCTTGGCAATGGCGATGCGACCCTAATCTAAAATGTGACTCGTTATATCGAATGTCACAGGCGCACGCTGAAGCGATTATGGCGGCTATTGAATGTCCTCAATTAATAATCCTAGGGAATGATGGATACCGACATTTGCAGCATAATCGCTACAAATCAGCGCATAGTCCTCTGAATATAGAGACGATTCCTGGCGGACATCATTGTCATTTAGAGAGCCCAGAGCTAGTTTCAGAGCTAATTCTTGGTGTAGTTAACAAAATTTAAACAAGTGTTTGAGCCTTTTAGTGCTCATGCACTAAAGCTGTGCTGTAATACCGCAATGATAAAAAGCGGCGAAGCAGTCGTCAGCTGATAAACGAGGAGTAACATCGTGGATAAACCTTGGCTTTCACGTTATCCAAGTGACGTACCAGAAACGATCAACCCAGATCAGTACCAATCTCTCATTGAAATGTTTGAACAGTCGGTACAGAAGTTCGCCGACCAACCTGCATTCGAGAACATGGGATCGATTATGACATTCCGTAAGCTTGAAGAGCGCAGTCGTGCTTTTGCTGCTTACTTGCAGAATGATCTAAAACTGAAGAAAGGCGATCGTGTCGCGCTGATGATGCCAAACTTGCTGCAATACCCAATTGCACTGTTTGGTGTACTGCGTGCAGGTATGATTGCTGTGAACGTCAACCCACTGTACACGCCTCGCGAACTTGAACACCAACTGAATGACTCTGGCGCAAAGGCGATTGTTATCGTTTCTAACTTTGCGAGCACACTAGAGAAAGTCGTTGATAAAACTCCGGTTAAACACGTTGTACTCACTAGCCTTGGGCAAATGTTGCCACGAGCGAAAGGTACGATTGTCGACTTCGTAGTGAAATACGTAAAAGGTATGGTGCCTAAGTACGATCTACCGGGTGCCATTTCATTCAGAAAGGCACTTTACAAAGGCCGTCGTCTTCAATATGTGAAGCCGTTTATGGCGGGTGATGACATCGCATTCCTACAGTACACAGGTGGTACAACGGGTGTAGCGAAGGGCGCAATTCTAACGCACCGCAATATGATTGCGAACGTACTTCAAGCTAAAGGGGCATACAGCCCTGTGCTACAAGAAGGCCGTGAATTGGTGGTAACGGCATTGCCGCTTTACCATGTATTTGCATTGACAGTGAACTGCTTACTGTTTGTTGAGATGGGTGGTCGTAACCTTTTGATTACTAACCCTCGTGACATTCCTGGCTTTATTAAAGAACTACAAAAAGTTCCGTTTACCGCGATTACTGGCGTAAACACCTTGTTCAATGCGCTAGTGAATAACGAAGATTTCCACGAGTTGGATTTCAGTAACATGCGTCTGTCTGTTGGCGGTGGTATGGCGGTTCAGCGCGCTGTTGCTGAGCAATGGAAGAAAGCGACAGGTGTCCACCTACTTGAAGGCTATGGTTTAACTGAATGTGCTCCTTTGGTCACAGGTAACCCATACGATCTGAAAGACTACACAGGTGCAATCGGCCTACCAGTACCATCAACAGAAGTTCGTATTGTTGATGATGAAGGTAAAGTGGTGGGCAATGACCAAGTGGGTGAATTGCAGGTCCGTGGTCCTCAAGTGATGCAAGGTTACTGGCAGCGTCCAGAAGCGACCAAAGAAGTGATCGATCAAGACGGTTGGCTATCGACAGGTGACATCGTTAAGTTTGATGACGAAGGCTTGTTGTACATCGTTGACCGTAAGAAAGACATGATTCTAGTGTCGGGCTTCAACGTTTACCCGAACGAGATTGAAGATGTAGTGGCTCTACACGGCAAAGTGTTAGAAGTTGCGGCTATCGGTCAACCTCATGAAGTGTCAGGTGAGTTGGTTAAGATTTACGTTGTGAAACGTGACCCGAGCCTAACCAAAGAAGACATTATCGCGCACTGTCGTGAACACCTAACAGGTTACAAGATCCCTAAATTGATTGAGTTCCGTGAAGAACTACCAAAAACCAATGTAGGTAAGATCTTACGCCGAGTGCTTCGTGAAGAGAACGATGCTGAGCTTGCTAAACGCGCAAGCGAGTAACGAGCTCATTTACGAGAAGATGATGCACCATAAGCCATAGCAGCGCTTAATCTAAGCGAGCGCTGAAAAATGGTGTTAGAATGCCGACAGTTAATGTCGGCATTTTTGTATCCGGCGATCAAAGTAAAATCAGTGAGAGTTTTTGTGGATTATCAAATCATTACCCAAGTGAAAGACCTTGAGCGAGTTTGCCAACAAGCACGTGAAGCCGATGTTGTTATGCTTGATACAGAGTTCGTTCGTACAAGAACCTATTACCCTCAATTAGGCTTAATTCAGTTATTTGATGGTGAAACGCTGTCACTGATTGATCCTATTGCTCTTGATGAAATGACCCCGTTTGTTGGGTTATTGAAAGACACTTCAGTACTGAAAGTTTTGCACGCGTGTGGCGAAGATCTAGAAGTGTTCCAGAACGCATTTGGCTGTACGCCAACGCCAATGGTTGATACGCAGATCATGGCAGCCTTCTTAGGTCATGGTCTTTCAACTGGCTTTGCAGCTCTCGTTTCAGAGTTTGTAGGCGTTGACCTAGATAAGAGTGAATCTCGCACCGACTGGCTAGCGCGTCCGCTTTCTCAAAAGCAACTCGACTACGCAGCAGCAGACGTTCACTACTTGATGCCAATGTACAACAAGCTTCTAGAAAAAGTGATGGAAGCGGGCTGGTGGGAAGCGGCGCAGCAAGAGTCTGATTTACAAGTGGCTAAGCGCATCCGTAAAGCAAACCCAGATAACGCTTACCTTGATATTAAAGGCGCGTGGCAGCTAAAGCCTCAGCAGCTAGCTATTTTAAGACCGCTAGCAACTTGGCGTTTAAAAGAAGCGATTAAGCGTGACTTAGCGCTGAACTTTGTCTTCAAAGAACAAGACCTATGGGCAGTTGCGCGTTTCGCGATGAA
Organism: Vibrio sp. 10N.247.310.17; assembly: GCF_041466605.1. Classification (NCBI taxonomy): domain Bacteria; kingdom Pseudomonadati; phylum Pseudomonadota; class Gammaproteobacteria; order Vibrionales; family Vibrionaceae; genus Vibrio; species Vibrio sp. 10N.247.310.17. Next base: position 15,849 of record NZ_JBFSTC010000014.1, read on the forward strand.
AGATCCTAAACATATGGAGCAAGAAGGTTTTGATTACCGCTCTGTACGTCGCCATGGCGCTAAAATCAGTTCAATCGTTAAGTTAGCTGAGCATACGCCAGAAGAAGAATACCCTGCGCCAGTAGAACGTCTAATGGACTACCCAGGTTACAAGCAACTCTTCAAAGTGTTGAAAGATGAAGTGAAAACAGCATCGCAACACAGTGGTTTAGCGACTGAGTTTTTGGCGTCGAAGAAGCAACTTAACCAAGTGTTAAGCTGGATATGGAAGCACGATCGTAATCCTGAAAAGCTGCCAGATGTTATGCAAGGTTGGCGTTTAGATGTGGTTGGCGAGAAGCTAAATAAAGCGATCAAATAACCAACGACTGCAATGACATTTCGATGATTCAAAGAAAAGCGACCTAATTAAGGTCGCTTTTTTATTTGGTAAAATTTAGCTAGCTACTCGGCACTTAAGCCATTCTTTGCGTCGGCTTCCAGCGTGCTAGTTCCGGATCAAGCTTGATACCTTGTGAGGTCAGCAGGTTAACACGAGCTAAGTACGCAGCACCGTGCATCAGATGCTTAGCAAGATCAACGGCATTACGCTGTTGGTAATCATCTAGATAGCTGTCTTTCGCCCAGGCGTTGAATGCGCCAAGTGCCGGGCCAGCCCATACTTGGTAATCCATTTCACGACCTTGTTCACCGGTGTTTGACCAACGGCTAGAAAGCCCTAAGTACCAACGGAAGATCAACGCCATCTTACGCTTTGGGTTGCCTTCAGCACGTTCAATCTGTTTAGGGTCACGCTCGTTAAAGTGCGCCACAGTTCCCGCCCAAATGTCATCCAGTGTTGAACGGAATACCTGCTTCTCTAGCTTTTGGCGCTCTTCAACTGGAATCGCTTCAATTGAGTCGTAGCGAGTGTAAAGTTCATACAACTTGTTCGCACGCATTGGGAATAAAGTGCCGCGCTTAACCACTTGCAGTTTCACGCCCATTTCGAACATGTCTGCTGCCGGAGCCATAGTCACGTCAGCCATTTCAGTTGTCGAAAGCAGCTTACGTGTGTGTTCGCTCGCGCCAGCCTCAACACACGCTTGGTTGATTGAACCGGTAACAATGTAAGCAGCACCCATGTTAAACGTCGCTAGAGCGGCGTCAGGCGTGCCTACGCCACCACCACAACCGACACGTAGCGGAGTTTTGAATTGGTACTGTGCTTGGGTTTGTTCTTTCAGTGCAAGAATCGTTGGCAGCAGGGTAACCAGTGGACGGTTATCGGTATGACCACCAGAATCGGCTTCTGCGGTAATGTCATCAGCCATAGGAACCAGCTGTGCCAGTTCCATCTGTTCTGCTGTGATTCGACCTTCATCAACCAAAGCTTGCAGCATTTTAACTGGAGCTGGTTGCATGAACTTACTTGCAACTTCAGTACGGCTTACCTTAGCAATAACCTTGTTGCCAATCTGAATCTCACCTTGTGCATCGCGGCTAAGGCCCGCGGCACGGTAGTGAACGATCTGCGGTGTTAGGCCTAAGAAGGCAGAAGCCTCAACCGTTTTCACTTTGTGTTTCAAAAATAGCTCTACACTGCCGCGCTCTAGAGCGGGTTCGCTTGGGCTGTGAATCAGGTTAAACGCATAAGGACCGTTTGGCAGTGCTGCTTGAATACGGTTGATCGCTTGCTCAACGCGAAACGGGATTAAGCCCGCCGCGCCAAATGAACAAAGAATGCCAGCTTGGCCAAGCGCAATCACTAACTCTTCAGATGAAATGCCGTTTGCCATTGCGCCCGCATAGTAAGCGTATTTCACGCCGTGACAGCGACGAAAATCTTCGTCGCCTAGGCTTTGTGTACCAAGTGCAGGAGCAAAGGCGCTAACAGGTTGGCTGTTCGCTGAGCTTGCTGAATCGCCCGATGCAATCTCTGCTTGTTGGCTAACACCTAACCCTTTTTCTGGGTGGTTCACGACGTAACAAGCAAGGCTTAAGTCTTTCAATATTGTCGACATTGCTGCGTTATCAAAGCGAGTTGTGCTCTCTTCGATCTGCCAAGGCCACGGAGATAGCTTTTCGTTATTGATTGTAGTTTGAGTTGTCATACTAAATTCTTTCCTAGTTCTCTGTCAGGCTTATGCTTCTTCGATACAAATCGCGATGTCTTTCACTTCGTAAATACGTAGACCATCTTTGCTCAGGTTTGCGTCGCCAACGATGATGCGTTTGCCGTCTTCGTCTTTGATTGCAGTGATGTGTACATCCAGTGACATCTGTTTGTTCAGAGGGTTAATCTGACCACGGTATTTCCATTTCACTTCAGATTGGATTTGACCAAACTTAGGATTGCGGAAGCCAGCACCAAGATCTTTATTTAGCGCATAGGTTTGCATCAGTTCGATGATCGCTTCGACACCTAGAGAACCTGGCATTACCGGATCTTGATGGAAGTGGAACTGGAAGAACCAATCGCTTGGGTCAATCGTACGCTCAGCGTATAGGTAACCCAGACCGTCTTTACCACCATCGCTGGTGATCTGCACCGTATCGATAAAGTTCAAGCGACCGCCAGCCAGTTGGTAGTGCTCTTGCACTTCACCAGTAGCAGAAACAGGAGCATTGAAGTAACGAGTCGTTTTGTCTAGTAGGTTGATGTTTACATCCGGCGTGCGGTTGTTATCAACATGCCAAGGGTGAGTCACTTTACCGTTGTCCAAACCAAGCTGGTCTTTCAGTGCTGCGCCCTTGAAGTAACCGAATACCGCTGTACCTTGGTAGAACGGCACGCCGTCAGTGCTCAGTTCGAAGCTGAAGCTCTGAACGATGTTGGTGCCCATCATTACTGTTGAAAGCAGACGAGAATCGTTGGTGATCGTTTTGCCGCGCAAGTCGACGTTACGCAACATTTTGCCGCTGCCATCTAGGTTGCGGAAAAACAGTTCTTCACCTGGGAAACCCAGTGTTGTTCCCATGTAGCCAGAGATGAAGCCGTTTGGCTGCAGTGAAATCTCCATCAATACCGAGTAAGGCATTAGGGTCTGGTGGCTGTTTTCATCAAAGTACCATGCATTTTCTGGCACTTCGTACTCTGCGATACACGATGAAGGCTTCTTGAAGTCGCCACGCTTACCGTCGATCTCAACCACACGAGTGGTTAGCTGCAAGTCGCCACACGGAGTACGTGGTGGAATCATTCCACGGTAGATAGAGAAATCAGGACCGAAACACTTCTCGATATCGCCAGTCGCGAATTCGAACATGTGGTAAGGCGTGAATGGAACCGTATCGGGTGTGCGGTTCGGGTAATCAGGCGTTGCCGGAGCTTCAACGTGTTGAAGAGGAACCACACCTTTGTTTGGTGCAGTTTCTAGGTCTTCAATTTGAGCCATCAATGGCGCATTCGCTGAAGCCTGTTGGTTCACTGCTGGTGTATGGCCCAAGCTTTTATGGTCCAAGCTTTCGATAACAGGGGTCGCGACAGCTGATTCTAAAGAAGGCAGATAACGAGTACATTCGTCGTCTTCTTTGATCATCACACCCAAGTTTTGGAAATCAACAATCACTTTGCCATTCAGCAAAATATCGATGTTAGCTTTCGCGTATGGGCGAGGGCTTAGACCAATCTCAGTCACTTCCATGCGGTAAGTCAGTTCTGCCGATTGTGGTAGAACTTGACCACGGCAACGTACTTGTTGAGGCGCATTTTCAAGCGGTTGGAAACGACCATTTTGAACAAGCGTGTGCATGCCAAGGTGCATCATGAAGAACTGAAGCAGTTGACCACAACCTTCTGCCATCAAAGAACCAGCCATTACCGAGTCATCTTTGAAGTGACAAGGGAAGTACCAATGCTCAGGCTCTAGCTGCTTATGACCTTCAATCAGACCAAGTCCCCATGTGCCACCTTGTGGTTCAACACGACTAACCTTTTCGATCATCATGAACTTCTCTGAGCTGAAGCATAAAGAAGGCTGGTGGCTATTGGATTGGTGAGTTGGACCAAAACATTCTGCAATGTTGGCAGTCAGTAGATGACGCAATTCTTGGTGGTTAAACTGAGTTTTAGGGCAGTGCAACATAGGATCGAAGCGTTGCTTAGTTGCAAGCTTACGAGCCTTGATTTCATCTTCAGTGTGAATCACACCCTTGCCATCTGCCAACTCTTCATCGGTGAAGAAGCCCGCACAGCCGTTATCCATTTTCAGGATCATCTTGTCGCCAACGAAACATTCGTACGAGAAGAAGAACAGCAGCGTGTCGCCATTGCGAGCAAAGTTGTTGATTGAGATGTCGTAACGCAGTGTATCGCCACCACGAGGCAAGTCGCCAAGGAAGGTCAGCGTGCAATCAAGCAGGCGATAAACACGCTCACCTTTGTTTTCGAAATCAATACCTAAGTAGCTGATTAGCATTAGGTCACACTGACCAGATTCAACTGCAACAGCCCAAGGGATCTGACCATCAACAAGATACGGCGCATCAACTGGGATGTCGTATTCTGTGGTCATTGTGCTTGGCTTGTACTCGTTAACGGTCGCGTTTAGCTTGGTTACACGAGATACCAGTAGGTAGTCCGTGGTTGGCAAGCGAACGCGACGCGAGTAGCTATCGATGATCGCGTAATCAGGGCCAAATACGTTCGCAATATCGCCTTCAGCGTATTCAACCAGATCATCGTAATCCCAGATACATGGCTTACGGATAGGTTTTACTGGTGCTGGCGTCGCAAGTACGTTGACTGGCGTTGACGAAACCTGAGCCGGTTGAGCTTGAACAGGCTGAGCTGGCGTTTGTTGACCAGTCGTTTGTTGACTATTTGTTTGTTGGCTGGTCGTTTGTTGAATCAGGGCATTGCTATCTAAACCAGATGTCACTGCGTTTAGCTGTGCTTTTAATAACGCATCAGCCATCTGCATGCCTTGGGCACGTGTGTGCAGGAATGCTTTGTGTACCTGTTGAGCCGCTTGCTGGTTTTGAGCAAAAGCTTGGTTTTGGCTTAGATTTTGCGGCTGCTGTGAAGCTGCGTCGATTTGAGACGCGCCATTTTTAGCGGATAGGACATGAGTCATATTGCTGTGGTTACCTGTTAGCTGACTGTGGCGAGTTGGCGCCAGAGTAGGGGATACTGATGTAGGAGTTTCGATGACTGGCTCTATCGCGTTTTGCGCTAATGCATTCTTCTCTAACTCTTTTTGTGCAAGGGCTGCTTGAATGCTTGCTGTCGTTGGAACCGACGCCACTCTTGCTGCTTGTTTACCAGAAGCTTTCTGTTGAATCGTTGCCAAGTTGGTCACTGGGGTTTGGGCAATATGTTGATAGATATCACGACCACCAAGAGTCACTTGCTTAACTAATTGACGTTTAGCATCGCTCGCCAGTTCATTGCTTAAACGAACGGAAAGTGATTGAGATTCAACACTCGATTGGCTTAGTAGCAGCTGTGAACATTGTCCTTCGCTGATGTTGGCAACAATCGCGCTCTTAGAACTGACATTCGGATTCAGAGGTGCAAGGTTCAGGTTGAGCAGACCGTGTAGCAGGCTTGCCATACCAGAAGCAGCAGAGCAATGACCCACACGTTGACTTGCTTGAGTAGTCTTTGTGTTCCCTAAACTTAGAGACGAAAACTGATGAGATGGAGATTCTGGTGCATGGTTAAGCTCAAGCAGAGAAACATCGTTCGAGCTCATACCGACTTGAGTCAGTAACTCATCAACAACTGCGTTGTTATTCTCGCTTGAACCAAAAGCTAAGGCGTTGATGCTGCCGTAAGCCGCATCTTGGTTGCTCGCTACTTGGTTTTCTTCAACAAGAACAATCGCACCTGCACCTTCACCGACATTCCAACTGCCATCTTGCAGCTGTCCGAATTTTGGAGCTAGCGTCACTGGGCTTACGCTGTTCTTCAGAATCACATGTTCTGCACTGCCGCTTAGGTCGACGGCTGCAATCACAACGGCATCCATCGATTCTTGTGACATCAAGTTTTGTGCAACATCAATACAACGAGCAACCGACTGTTCAGCAGCTGAAATCGTAAAGGCAGGGCCATTAAAGTCCCACAATGAAGAGATACGCGAAGCCATGATATTGCCGATGAAACTGGTGTATTGGTTCAGCTTGGCTGCGTCCATCACACTGTCCATCGCGATGGTTTCTAGCGCTTGGTATTCGTCTTGAGTTAGTTCGATACCCATGTTGGCAAAGCTGTCAGCCAATTGGCTATGCAGGTTTACGCGTCCACGGAATTGGTGCATCTCAAGCTCTGTTTCCATCGCAACTAAAACCGCAACCTTTTGGCCTGCAACAAGCTTGGCATCTTTGATGGCTTCGTCTGCAACTTTCATCAGTAGCAACTGCTGAGAGATCAAACGGTCATCTTCATTTGGCGGCACTTTGAAGCGCAGGAAATCGAGATCGAATTGATCGATGTACGCGCCATTTGGAATACCGTGTAAACCAAACTGATTCAGTAGTTCTGGATGTTGGTCTAAGCCTTTCCAGCGCTTCTTAGGCAAGGCAATGAAAGCATCGTTGTTGGTCTCAATCGCAGTGCTTAGCGCGTTGATGCTCTGCAGAGAACCAAAGTGAGACGCTAGACCAGTAATGCTTAAATTAGATGGTTGTAGGCTTGGAGACGCTGACTCTTGAGTCGGGTTTACATGACTGGTGTCTGAATACGCTTCAAGCAGTAAGTGAGCGTTACAGCCACCGAAACCAAAGACAGAAACACCCGCACAGCGCTCTGAGTTGCCCGCTTTACTTGGCCAAGATTGAACCTGCGTTGGCAGAGTCTGTGAGCCAAATAAACCTTCTGGCGACGATAGTGGCTTATCCAAGTTAATACTTGGCGGAAGCACACCTTCTTTCATCGCAAAGATCATTTTCATGATCCCTGGCATACCCGCCGCAGTCAGCAAGTGACCGAGGTTGGACTTAGCAGAGCCAATCAATGGCGGGTTCGAACCATTCAATTTGTCAGCAAAGAAACGCTCCATTGAGGTTAACTCAACCTTGTCACCTAATGGTGTACCGGTTGCGTGACACTCAATCACTTCAATGCTGTCTGGTGATAAGTTCGAAGCCTCGTAAGCGCGTTCAAAGGCTTGGACTTGTCCTTTGCTGTTTGGGCTTAATACGAACTGGCCTCGGCCATCGTTCGACAAGCCAATACCGCTGACGACTGCGTAAATATTGTCGCCATCACGCTCTGCATCAGCTAAGCGTTTTAGGACTAAAACCCCCGCACCTTCGCCAGCAAACAGACCTTTACTGTTGCTATCAAACGGAACCGACACACCGTGATCAGGGTAAGCGTGGAAGATCGAAAAACCCATATTGATAAAGAATGGGTCAGCACCGGATACCGCGCCTGCCAACATCATGTCGGCTTTGCCTGTATTCAAGTAATCACACGCTAACTTCAATGAATACACAGAGCTTGCACATGCGGCATCTAGACTCAGTTGTACGTTACCTAAACCCAATGCATCAGCCACTAACTTAGAGGCGTTGTGTGCCGCTGCACCATTGATAGGGTTGAGGTCTTGCGCGGTTTCATTGGTTGGTAGCAATGAAAATTGGTCATTAGCTAATTTATCTTTAAATGCTTTCTCGACCACCGAGTGATAAATCGGTAGAAACAGGTCGTTTGAACGTGTGGTTGGGAACGAAAGGGCACCCATGATCACGCCTGTGCGCTCTAAAACATCGGCATTCAGATCAATGCCAGCGTCGACTAACGCCTTACGACTGGTATCCAAAGCCCATAGGAAACTTTGGTCAACACCGTTGAACGATTCTGCTGTTAAGCGGTAGCCATTGCTATCGAAATTGAAGTTTTCGATGTAACCGCCTTTGTCACAGTAAAAGCGGTCTGACTCACCTTGCACGCCCTGATAGCTTTCAGGTTTAGCACCTAGTTTTTCAGCGCTTAATGTGGTTCGAGAATCTTTTTTATTCAGCAAGTTTTGCCAAAAGTCTTTTGGCGTATCAGCTTCTGGGTATTGGTTAGCAATACCGACAATCGCGATCTTATTGCACTTCACTTGCTGCTTATTCTTAGTTTGAGTTTGAGTTTGAGCCTGATACTGGTTCGATTGAGAACTCATACTAGCTCTCCTTGATGATTCACTGCGCTGCCTTGAGACACACCACTTAATTGCTTAGCGGTGGTGATCTGTTGTTTTAGCCCTTGAATAAGTGGCTCGACAGACAGTGGAATTTGATGAGTAATGAGCTGACCAATGCATTTGATGAGCGTGACAACATCGTCACCGCCTTTGGCATTGGAAGCGATTGTGCAGTACTGGTCTGCTACGTTGTCGCTACGATTGATCTTGTCGATCAATGTGCTGGTTTGACGATCGGCACCTACTTCTACAAACAGACGAGCACCTTGTTGACGCGCACTCTGGATCAACGCGGTGAAATCCAGCGTTGAACAGAAAGTGTCGGCAATCGAAAGGGCGATGCTGTCACTGTCGATATTGATTGGTGCGCCAGTCGGTAGACCTGCTGCGCTGATAAAGCGGATATGCTTTGGCAACTCGTCGAACAGTGGTTGTGTGTAAAAATCGCGTACTTGGCTATGCTGGCTTAGTGCTGGTGTGGTGTGCATTGCAGTAACACGGTTAGCGGCAATGCCACGTTTACCCAGTTTCTTGAGCAGAGCACGACATGTGCTTTCACAACCGGCCAGTACGCAAGTATCACCTTGGATGATAGCGAGATAAGCGCGCGGAAACTCTGGTAACAGTGCCTCAATCGCTTGTGCATCGCTGCGAACCACAAAGCTGTTCCATTGGATGATTTCGTCGCTGTTCAGCTGCCAATCTTGACGCACTGCTGTCAGTTCGCCAGAAATAGCCGTGGTGAAGATAGGACTGGTTTGAGTCATCTCAATCAGCGCATGCGGATTTTTCCAAACATTCAAGCTCGCCCACATCGAGGCTTCACCTTTGGAGTAACCCAAAGCGAAATCTGGCTGCACTTTGAATTCATCACACAAGAGCTGCGTTAGTAAATAACTACTGCCGACACCTGCAATGGCCAATTCACTGAGCGACATTTCTTGCGAGTTTTCTGCGTAGGTTTTGTCAGCCTGCAGCATCTCTTTCAAGTTACCTTCACGTTCTAAACGAGCAAATAACTGTGGGAAATGGTGGTGAAACTCGCGCAACATGCCGGGATAAACCGTGCCAACACCAGGGTAAACAAATGCAACGCCACCTTTGCTTTGAGGCTTCGGTGAGAAACAACTGCCCGCTGGCGTTTTGTAGTGGCTATTGTCACCCATTACTTTTGGCAACGCATTTTCTATCGCGGTGATCTCTTGTAGTGCAGCCTCAATTGAAGCCGCCTGAATCACGATGTTTGCGCCAAGGTCAACATTGTGTTGAACGCTTTGAAAGTGGCTTAGGTTTGAATGCATCAAGGTGGCGATAGCAAGTTCGCTGTCCGCCGAATCGTTAACGCATTTAAGCTCTTCTCTTAACGAGATTAACTGAGAAACCAACTCGGCTTGTTCGTTGCCTGAAACCACAAACATCAAACGTTCGCTGGATAGCAAGGGTTTTGGTTCGTGCAAACCGGTCGCTTGAGTCAATATCAGGCTGGTGGCTTTTGGGCTATCGTCACTGAAAGTTAACGCAGCAACACGTGCTTTGTTTGGCTCAGTGAACCAGTAATGGTTAGGTAATGAATGGCTCGGTAATGAACGGCTCGATATCGCATTAACTATATTCAACAATTCATCAAACTGCTGCGAAGCCGATAAGTCAGAGTGTTGCTGTTGATGACTTAAATCTGAAGCGGGGCGGCGTGCAATATCCAGAGCTAGCTGAATGCTATTTCCGGTAGCTGTATCTACAAAGCTCGCCAAATTCGCGTGTGGGTGAATCTTATTCTGAGCAGCATTCAGCGCACTTAACATCAACAATGATGGTGAGTGATGATCCAAACAGAGCTTAACGACATTACCTTGATTGACTGTCTCGATGGCGTGAGCAAGTGCTTGATTAAAATTGCCATCAACCACAACAGTTATCATTTCTGGGAACGAGGGAAATAAGTAGGCAGAAAGCTCAGCCGCGTTTGCTGGCTGAGCTAAAAGAGCGATGCGCAATGGCATCGCTTTATTAGTAGGAACAGTCACTATGACAATTGCTCCTTTTCTGGGTTCTTAGTAGTCTCTTTCTTCGACACTGCTGAGCTAGACTTCGGCAAAAATGCGTCGTTTAAGCTTTTGCTGATGGTGACTTTTGCACCTTTCATTACCGCGCTTAAACGACCATCTTGGTGGTAAAGCGAGATATCAGCTTGCAGTGAACGAGCCGTGCTTTTTATCACGCTCAGTTCTAGCCAACCTTGGTCACCATTGTGCATCGGTGCGTAACAAATAAACTCACCGATTGCAGACGGTAGGCTTGCCGCGCCGTATTTCAATCGAGCCCATACCAACATGGCTTGCAATAGATAATCTTCAGCAAATGGCTGGCTATCACCAAAACCTTGCTTCGGAATAAATGATCCGCAGTCGCTGTTTTCAATCTGAGGTAGTTGGCACTGAGCCAATAAACCTAAGTCGTCAAAGCATTCGACTGAGGTAATACCTTGCAATCTTGGTCCATGAAACAGAGTGCCGTCACTGTATAGAGCTTGTGCCGTTGTTACAGGAGCTGAAGTGTTGGCTTCAAAGCGCTTTGTCGACGCTTGTTGAACATATTCAGAAACTTGCACAGAGGCAACTTGCAACTGAGCTTGATACTGTGGTCGCCCTTGGCAACTGATCACTGCTTTTAGCTGCTCTTTTGATTTAGCATCAGAGGACGGCTTCTTAGTGTCTGCAGACAAGACAAGCGTTAGCTCTTGCACTTCATCAGTATCAAAAATCACACCTTTCAGCAGTTTGTAGTTGTGAACGCTAACGTTCACCCCTAACAGTTGCTCAGCGATTTCACGCATCCATTGGATGGCACACACTGTCGGTAACACTGGGTTACCGGCAATGCAGTGATCTTGAATGAAAGGCAATGCCTTAGGATCAAGATGACGTGTCACAGTAATGCTTGTATTCAGCGGACTCTCTGCAAGATGCACAGACTCCGCATTAAGCTTTTTTACAGCAGCTTCCTTGTTGTCAGAACCTTGCATGCTCGTGCCAACCAGCAGTTGAATGCCAGTTTTGTTCAGTAGTTGAGAGCTAAATAGCTCTGCACCCGCTTGAAGAGGAATTACGTACACACCGCGCTCTGTAAACATACGCTTCAGCGCTGCGTTTACCATGCCGCCGTCCCACGGTCCCCAGTTGAAGCTCATCACTTTCGCTTGAGGGTTACGCGCAGACAGTTGCAGAGCCGCTTTGTTTAGGATCTCGTTAGACATCGAGTAGTCGCTTTGGCCTGTGTTTCCGTAGAAACCCGCTGCCGAAGAGAACATCGCAATCAGTTTTAGCTTGCTGCTATCAAGACCACCAAGAACGGCTTCTAATCCGCCTACTTTCGTGCCGTAAACCATGTTTAGTTCATCAAGCGTTTTGTCTTGAATGTGTTTGTCAGCCAGTACACCTGCGCCGTGGATAAGACCTGTAATGTCGTCGAAATTTGCCAGTGTTTTCGCTACTGACTCATGGTTCGAAACATCTAAGCTTAGGTATTCAGCGCTCGCGCCAATCTCGTTGAAAGCGGTAAGTGCTGCGTTGATTTCAAGGCTGCTCAATACCGGTTTTAGCAAGGCATCAACTTTTTTCGGCGTTGGCTTATCGCCCGTAGCTTGTAGGTGCGCAATTGCAGCAGGTTTTAGCTCTTTCTCTTGCTTGCCTTGTGCCCACTGAGGTAGCTCGGCTGAAGTAATATGCTTACTACGACCTGCAAGAATGAAGTGAGATTTGCATTGCTTAGCAAGCGTCAGTGCACATTCAAACGTCACGCCTTTAGCGCCGCCTGTTACGAGAACTTTGTCGCTCTTGGTGAGTTGAGCGCCTGTGTTCTTCGTTTGTGCAGCACCTGGTGTTGCCGCAATCAATGTTGCACGACCAGATTCACCGTTTTCTGCATGGCTAAGGCCGATTTCAACCGTGTTGGTATCGATATCGAACAGTTCGCTTGTGATAGCTTCAGCTAGGTGACGAGCATCAATCGAAGCGTCAGCATCCAATGCGCGGCAGAACACGTTTGACCATTCATGGCTCAGTGTCTTAGTTAGACCAGATAGAGCCGCTTGGTTAAGTTCTGCGTTCGCTAATTGCTTAGTATCTAGGTAACCAAAGCCACCATCGATACGGCTTAGCGTGAAGAACACGCTGCGACCAGAAACGGTATTTAGCTGACCATTTAGGTGCTTCGCGAATAAGAACGCTGTGGTTAGTGAAGCCCTTGAGTCTGCATTCAAGTTAACCGCTTGCTCGTTGCTTTGTTTCGCATCAACGATAGCTTGTAAATGAATGAAGCCAGCAATCACTTTGTTCGACGTTTTAAGGTCTGCTTCGATGTCGTTAATCACAGCTGTCACACCCGCATCATCGACGCTGTTGAGTGTGTAGTTTGCGATTTCACTGTTTAAAGGTGACGCGGCAGAAAGAGCACTGCGCACTACAGCAACTTGAATGCCGTTAGCGGTCAACTTTTCTGCTAGAACACCAGCGTTGTGACCATCATCTGTGATCACGACACAAGCGTCTTTTGAGAAACAATCGACGAGTTTATCTGCCGCTGGTAGCTTTTTTAGCGCTACCTCATTGTGTGGAGGAAGTTCCGCTGTCGCTGTTTCTGCGATAGGCGTTACTGATTCAGCTTTAGCAGTCGCTACAGGTGCAGCTGCGGATAGCTTGCTTTGCATGTAGGTAACGATTTCACCAAGCGTACGACACTCAGCTAAGTCTTCAGGGTTTAGCTCTGGCAGCGTTGGAAGCTGGTCTTGAACCGTACCTAGAATCTCAACACGTTTGATTGAGTCGATACCAAGGTCTGCTTCCATGTCCATCGCTAGGTCGAGCATTTCTGCTGGGTAGCCAGTTTTATCGGCAACCACTTCCATCATGGTTGATTGAACATGAGCAGGGTTTAGGTCGTTGCTTGCGCTTTCTACAGCGGCTGTAGCTGCTACTGTCGCAGTTGCTGCGTTAGGAGCTTCATTAGCGCCTAGTTTGCTGTTCATGTAGTCAACGATTTCGCCAAGAGTACGACACTCAGCTAGATCTTCAGGGTTCAGCTCTGGCAATGTTGGCAGCTGGTCTTGAACCGTACCAAGGATCTCAACACGTTTGATTGAGTCGATGCCAAGGTCAGCTTCCATATCCATTGCTAGGTCTAGCATTTCTGTTGGGTAGCCAGTTTTATCCGCTACTACGCTCAGCATTGTGCTTTGAACTTGCTCGGCGTTTAAACCGTTTGAGACTGCTTGCGCTGGTGCAACTACTTGAGCCGCTACTGGAGCAGAAGCTGGAAGTTTGCTGTTCATGTACTCGACTATCTCGCCTAGAGTACGGCACTCAGCGAGGTCTTCAGGGTTTAGCTCTGGAAGAGTCGGTAGCTCGTCTTGAACCGTACCTAGGATTTCAACACGCTTGATTGAATCGATACCAAGGTCTGCTTCCATATCCATTGCTAGATCTAGCATTTCAGTCGGGTAGCCCGTCTTCTCTGCTACCACTTCTAACATCGTCTTCTGAACAACAGCTGCATCTAGTCCATTGTTAGCTGCTGCTGGAGCAACTACTTCCGTTTGTGCTGCAACTGGCGCAGAAGCCGGAAGTTTACTGTTCATGTAGTTAACGATTTCGCCAAGAGTGCGACACTCAGCTAAGTCTTCAGGGTTCAGCTCTGGAAGAGTAGGCAGTTCATCTTGAACCGTACCAAGAATCTCAACACGCTTGATTGAGTCGATACCAAGGTCTGCTTCCATATCCATTTCTAGATCAAGCATTTCCGTTGGGTAACCTGTCTTCTCAGCAACCACTTCTAGCATGGTTTGTTGAACGACTTTTGCATCAAGGCCATTAGCTGCTTGAACAGGAGCGGCTGCGCTTGCCTGTGCTGCCATAGGCGCTGATGCTGGCATCTTGCTGTTCATGTAGGTAACGATTTCGCCAAGAGTACGACACTCAGCCAAATCTTCAGGATTCAGCTCAGGTAGGTTTGGCATTTCGTCTTGAACGGTACCAAGGATCTCTACGCGCTTGATTGAGTCGATACCAAGGTCTGCTTCCATGTCCATTTCTAGATCAAGCATTTCCGTTGGGTAGCCCGTTTTCTCAGCGACCACTTCTAGCATCACTTTTTCAGCGTCGGCTGATTGTACTGATACTGGCGCAGCCACAGGAGCCGGTTGCGCTTTAACTGGCACAGGTTGAGCTGCAATAGGTGCTGCTGCTTGAGCCACTACTTGTGGTGCAGGAGTGGCTTTCTGTACTGGAGCTTGTTGAGTTGTTGTATTTTGAACTGGCGCCGCTTGTACAGGAGCAGTTTGTACTTGAGCCACAGGCTGTTGGACGATAGCTGCTGGAGTCGCTGGAGCCTGAATCGCTGGTTGAGCATTTGCTGGCGCAACGAAGGTTGGTTGTGCCGTTTGTACTGAACCTTGCGTCAGCATATTAAGTGCTGAGTTGTTGCTGTGTGCTTGCATCTCTAGGTAATGAGCGTGAGCTTTTAGCGTTTCAGCTTGGTGCTGGTGGAACATTTCCATAGAACGTTGCAGGTTCTCAGGAATTGCTACGCCTGCTGTTGCCATTTTCGCTTGCTCAGACATTAGGGTATTGAATGTGTCACCGTATTGCTGAGGAATCGCCAAGAATTGCTGATGTACTTCTGCTGCTTGTTGTTGAGCATTGAAGAACGATTGCAGTGAAGACTCATCAACCGTTACTTGAGCTGCTGGCTGGATAGTCGCTGGTGCAGGTTGCGCCACTTGTGGCTGCTGAGCTGCTGTTACTACTTGTGCACTTGGTGCTGGAGCAGTTGACTGTTGTACATTTGAAGCTTGAGGAGCAGCCACAGGTACTTCAACGATTTCTGTTTTAATCACTTCTTTTTCCACGATTTTCTCGACTTCAACTTTCACTTCAACAATCTCAGTCTTTTCGGTGACGTTGCCCGAAGCCAATGATTGATCCATTTTCTTACGAGTAGCAGGGCTGATGTAGTTGGTTGCATTCAGCTTGATGTTCATTGGTGATGCCTTCGCAGGTTCAGCAATGTCAGCTTGGTAAGGGTCAATGTTGTCTAATGAAACACCCGCCACGCACAGTTGAACCGCAGCTAAGCGAAGCTGTTGGTCACTGTCGCCTTTAGGGCTTGGGTTGATGCTGATTGCGTAAAGCTCTTCGTTCTTATCAGCCAATGTTTTCTCAACCAGCTTTTGAAGAATGTTTTTCGGACCGAACTCAACGAATACGCGCGCGCCTGCTTCATACATCGCTTCAATTTGCTCGCTGAAACGAACCGATTGCAGCATGTGTTGCTTGAACGCTTTCTTGATCGCTTTAGCGTCTTTGCTGTGCAGTTTGCCCGTTGCGTTCGAGTAAAGCGGCAGCGTTGGAGCGCTGAATGAAGCTTTATCAATTGCAGAAGCAAATGGTTTTTGAGCGTGAGCAACAAGCGGTGTGTGGAAAGCACCAGACACTGGCAGAGCAATCGCTTTGAAGCCTTGTTCTGTTAGCGCTTGTGCTGCTTGTTGAACCGTTGCAGTTGGACCTGCAATAACCAGTTGAGTCGGAGCGTTGTAGTTGGCAATGCTCACGCCTTCGAATTGGCTGATGCAGCTTTCAACGGCTGGAAGTTTGTCTGCGTCTAGGATGACCGCAAACATCGTACCGCTGTCACCTTGTTCTGGTGTTGCAGCCATCGCATCGCCACGAGCGAAAGCTAGCTGGTAGTAATCGTCTTGCGAGATAACACCCGATGCACATAGTGCGCTTAGCTCACCAAAGCTGTGGCCTGCGACCATGTCTGCTTTGAAGCCAGCTTGAGTCATGATGTCGAACTGACCCATAGACACAGTACCAATCGCACTTTGCGCATTGGCCGTGTTGGTTAACACCGCTTCTTGAGCTTTGGTTGCTTCTGGTGTGAAAGTTGGAATTGGGAACAGAATTTGCGACAGAGCCGTTTTCTTGTGTTGACCAAATACCTGATCCGCTTGAGCAAGCTGTTGGCGCATTTCAGGGTAATGACAAGCAAGCTCGCGACCCATGTTTAGGTATTGCGAACCTTGACCAGCAAATAATGCAGCCACTTTACCAGCACCGTTTTCAGCAATCAGTGCCGACTCACGGTAGCTAGTACCGTTTGGCATCTGCCAATGTGTTTTGGTTTGGCTCTCAAGCATAGAAACCGCTTGAGTCAGTTGCGCTTGAAGGTCTGCTTGGTCAGTGACAACTAAACCAAGACGAGCGTGCTTAGCGTTAACTTCGCGTAGAGCGTGTTGCTCAGCAAGCGCTTCTAATTTGAACGCAGCATCAGTAACTTGAGTCGAAACCTGCTTCAATTCATTGATCAATGCTTGACGAGATTCTGCGCTGAATAACAGAGTTTGCGGTACTTGGCGTTGACGGTATTTGTCACCGCGAGTGTGTTCTGGCGTGTACTCTTCCAATACAACGTGGAAGTTAGTACCACCAAAACCGAATGAGCTGATACCTGCACGGCGTGGTGTACCGTCGACACGTTTCATCCAAGGACGCGTTTGTGTGTTTAGGTAGAACGGTGAGTTCTCGATATCCAACTTAGGATTCGGAGCCGATACGTTAATCGTTGGCGGCAGTACTTTGTGGTGCAGTGCTAATGCAGCTTTGATTAAACCTGCAGTACCCGCGGTTGATTTAGTGTGACCAATTTGAGATTTCACAGAGCCTAACGCAATGTGTTGCTTCTCTTCGTTGTTCTCACTGAATACCGAGTTTAAGCCTCCAAATTCAGCAACATCACCCGCTGCAGTACCTGTACCGTGCGCTTCTAAAAGGCCAAGTGTGTGCGGTGCGAAACCAGCATCATCGTAAGCACGTTTTAGTGCTTTTGCTTGTCCTTCAGGGCGAGGTGCGTAAATACTCTTGAATTTACCATCCGAAGAAGAACCGACACCTTTAATCACTGAGTAGATTCTGTCGCCATCGCGCTCTGCATCTTCAAGACGCTTAAGCGCAACCATGCCGATGCCTTCACCAATCATCATCCCTTTTGAATCAATATCGAAAGGTTGAATGGTTTCATTAGTAGTGAATGCTGGAGTTTTAGAGAAGCTCATGTACATGGTTGGTGAGTTATCAGTACACACACCACCTGTGATCATCATTTCACTGCGGCCTTCAACCAGCTCACTTAGAGCCATACGCATTGCGGCTAGAGAACCTGCACACGCAGCATCTACCACACAGTTGATGCCACCAAGGTCAAAGCGGTTAGCAATACGACCAGAAATTACGTTACCCAATGAACCAGGGAATGAGTTCTCTTCCCAGTGGATATATTGGTCTTGGAATTTTTTGATCAGCATTTCGCTGTCGTCGTCGCTGATACCACTGCTCTTGAAGACTTTTTTCAAAACAGGGTATTGAAGACGAGCATTTAGGCTTTGAGCGATCTTTTGACCACCACCAACACCGAGCGTGATACCGATCTTATCGCGATCGTAGCCTTCAGGCAGCTTGGCATCTTCAAGTACTTCTTTTGCAACGATCAAAGAAAGCAGCTGTGAAGTATCAGTCAGTTCTAGGATATTTGGCGGAAGACCGAACTCCATAGGGTTGAAGTCTACTTCTGGGATGAAACCACCGCGCTTACAGTAAGACTTGTCTGGCGTAGTACGATCTGAATCGTAGTAATCTTCTGGACGCCAGTGCGTATCTGGTACTTCAGTAATCGCATCGATCTTTTCGCTGATAAGATCCCAAAATTTATTCAGGTAGCGAGAGTTTGCAAACATGCTCGCCATACCAACGATAGCGACAGGCATATCTTTAAGGCGTTTATTCAGTCGAGAATCGTCGACTGATTCCGGTGTATTTGTCTCGGGTTGGCTCATTATGAGTCTCCACTAGAAATCACAGAAAGTGATGTCGTGTTTTGAGGCTGCGCTTTTAAAGCTATAGAAAGAAAATCTGAAACAGACTTAGGGAAGCGCAGCTGAAAATTCAGGTTGCTGAGTGGCGGCAACCAGATAGAAATTAGTTTTTCGAAGTGCGTTGACTTACGAGTGTGGGGGAGGTGTTTCATGCGCGACGGTGGCATTCAAATGTTGAGGCGATGTCCATTAAAATCCTGTTCAAAGTCTGACTAAACGACAAGTCGGTATCCGCAAAGAAAACGTGTGAATTTGTTTAATGGTTGAGCAGGCTACCCGAGGTGAGTGGTCGATACAATGCTCCCAGAGGCCACTATGATCTGTTCAGACCAGATGAATTTGGCATGGTTTTGATTTTTGTATTTTTAATTTAATTAACTTATTGATAATTAATGGGTATGGGTTGTTTTTTAGTGTTTTTACTCTATGTTTTGACTTGGTGAGATCTATGTCATATTTTTGTAAGTAACATTTAATAGATTGCCTCTTGTGTAAGGCTAAGTGTGATCTGTGTTTTAATTTGTTATTATTTGAAAAATTAGTTTTAAGTCCTCATATGAAGGGGGTTCCCCTCCCGTATTCTCTAGGTTCCACTTAATTCATAGGTGAGTTAAATTTGTTCGATTGGGTTGTTCCAATCGTGTTTTGAAGAGTGATTTATAGAAGTGAGTTCGAGTTAAATGAAAACTCCCGTTGTTGATTTGTGGCTATGTTCTCTGAGTAACTTGAATGACCAGCCAGACAATGTATCTCAGCTCAAAAAGAGACTGACGGCCGACGAGATAGCCAAAGTTGAGCGCTATCGAATGCCTTCATCTCAAATTCAGGCCCTGTATGTTAGAAACTACCTAAGAAAGGTGCTGTCTAGCTATTCTAATTTGATGCCTGAAGCGTGGCGCTTTGAATATGGTGAGAAAGGGAAGCCAAGATTAATTGAGAAACAACAAATAGAAACCGGCCTGAATTTCAATATCAGTCATAGCAAAGAAAATTTGTTAATCGCAGTTTGCCAGAGAGAAGGGAAGTTACTTCAATTAGGCGTCGATATCGAACATGCCAGAAGCTCGACCAATATCGACTCGATCATGAAGCACTATTTTTCAGATACGGAATTGACGGATTTACTTGAGCTCAGCAAAGAAGAACAAAGAGAGCGCTTTTTCGATCTGTGGGCGCTGAAGGAGTCGTATATCAAAGCGACGGGCAAGGGGCTAGCCACATCGTTGCGAAGCTTTTCGTTCGATTTCTCCAATCTGACGGAGCAAACATTGCCACTTCACGCTTCGGATTTTCAACCAAACTTGCAGGATGAAATTAGATTGCATGGTGAAATCAGCATATACAGTGGAGTTGGGTTGGATGTTACTGAGAAAACCGAGAGTTCTACAGATTGGCAATGTTGCTTGGGTCGATTAGATGACCAGTATCGTTTCGCCGTGACTCTTGGTGGTAATTTGTTACCGATGCAGATGATGCAGATAGAGATGAGAACCTTTTCGTCGTCTCACCTCTTTTAAGCTAGCTTGGTGAGGTGAAGTTAGCTCGACTCTCCAAGCATCGCTTTTAATACTTCAGCAGGCACGGGCTGCAGTTGCTTGTCTTTATCAAGACAGACCATTTCAATATCACCAATCACGGCAGGCTTAGTGGCATCTTTACGCCACACTTCTTGTCGCCATAGCGTTTTGTATTTGCCATCGAGTTCAAAAGAGGTTCGGATGTCGCAGATCTCAGCGAACTCAACCCCATCTTGAAAAGTCATGTTGGCTTTATAAACCGCAAAACCTAATCCATGTTCATTCCACAATGTTGCCAGTTTATCGCTACCCAACACATGTTCGCGTGCACGCTCAAAGTACTTTAGAAAATTAGGGTGATAAACCACACCAGAGTGATCGGTATCTTCATAGTAAATTTGTACTGGGTGATGGTAGATCTGGCTCATTGATATCAACTCTTATTAAGTAGCGTTGTAGTAAATCTGACTAAGTTGTGCAGCACTCTACAGGATAGGTAGAAATTACTTCAAGGCATCATCGTGAATGGGGCTTTTGGTCAGACCTCATTCATCACTAATACATTGGTCAGCTTCCACCCATTTACAAATATTCTATGTGTCACTTTCCACCCATTGATTTTTGCAGCGAGTTAGTGACTGCTGCAGGCAGATATCATGAAGCCTTGTGGTTAAAGGGTTGTTAATGATTTGTGTCAATATGGCGCGTTAATTGCCTTAGTGAAAGCACGCAGTTCCCATTGAAGGGCTGCTTTGTTTACTAAGGAGAATAATAATGTTTAAGCCTCTTACCCTGCTGTCTGTATCTGCTCTGGCGCTCACAAGTTTTAATGCTGCTGCAAACTGTGACCCAGGTGAAATCGTGATTAAATTCAGTCATGTAACCAATACCGATAAGCACCCGAAAGGCATTGCCGCTTCTTTACTGGAAGAGCGAGTAAACACGGAAATGAATGGCAAAGCTTGTATGCAAGTTTTCCCTAATTCAACACTCTACGATGATAATAAAGTACTGGAAGCCCTGTTAAATGGTGATGTTCAAATGGCGGCTCCTTCGCTGTCTAAATTTGAGAAGTTCACTAAGAAATACCGCATTTTTGACCTTCCTTTCCTATTTGAAGACGTAGAAGCTGTTGACCGTTTCCAAAACTCAGAGTCTGGCGAAAAGCTGAAGAACGCGATGAAGCGTCGTGGCCTTCAAGGCCTAGCGTTTTGGCACAATGGCATGAAACAGATGTCAGCAAACAAACCTCTTATCAATCCTGAAGACGCGGAAGGTTTGAAATTCCGTGTTCAAGCATCAGACGTATTGGTTGCTCAGTTTGAACAACTGGGTGCTAACCCACAGAAGATGTCTTTCAAAGAAGTATACGGTGGCCTACAAACTAAGGTTATCGATGGCCAAGAGAACACATGGTCAAACATCTACGGTAAGAAGTTCTTTGAAGTACAAGACGGCGTGACAGAAACTAACCACGGTATTCTTGATTACCTGGTAGTAACGTCGAACGACTTTTGGAAAGACCTACCTGAAGATGTACGTACGCAACTTGGCACAATCGTTCAAGAAGTGTCTGAGACTCGTAACGCAGAATCTTCAAAAGTTAACCTAGCGAACAAAAACAACATCATCGAAGCGGGTGGTGAGGTTCGTACGCTTACGCCTGAACAGCGTGAAGCATGGGTAACTGCGCTTCAACCAGTATGGAAGAAGTTTGAAAAAGACATCGGTTCAGATCTTATCGATGCAGCGTTAGCTTCAAACCAATAACACCGCTAAGGGAGTGGCGTGAATTTCGCCACTCCTCATTAAAATAACTATAAGCGGAGTCAATTATGGATAATCCTCAAATGGAACAGCCAAATTCTAGCGAATCAGCACTGGAAACCTCTTTTTTTTCCAAAGTCGGAAGAGTTACGGATGTGATTGAAGAGTCATTAATCGCATTTTTTCTTGGCGCAATGACGCTACTTACTTTTGCCAATGTGGTATTTCGATACGCATTCAATGGCAATATCTTATGGGCACTAGAACTGACGGTGTTCATGTTCGCTTGGATGGTGTTAGTGGGCGCATCTTATGGCGTTAAAAAACACTTCCACATTGGTGTTGATGTGATCATCAACCTTGCCCCAGAAAAGCTACGCAAAGTGTATGCGTTAATCGCCGTCACAAGCTGCCTAGCATTCTCAATCTTACTTCTTATAGGTTCTTGGAATTACTGGTACCCGTTCGCGACTGAGCGCGCTTGGTACGAGACCGATGATATTCCAATGCCAGAGATGCTTCAGTTCCTTGCCGACTGGATGAATGAAGGCGAGCGATACGAGAAACTGCCACGTTTTATTCCTTACATGGCACTGCCTATTGGTATGGCAATGCTGACGTTCCGTTTTGCCCAAGTTGCTTACCAAGTAGTCACAGGCAAGCTTGACCGCATGATTGCGGGGCATGAAGCCGAAGAAGAGCTGGATGCATTGAAAGCTGATGTGTTAGCGGGTTCTGATGAAGACGCGACAGCGGTATTGGATTCGACTAAGCAAAACAAGGCGAACGAGTCGGGTACAAAATCTAACGGTAAGGAAGATTAATCATGGCAATGTTATTTCTATTTTTAATGGTAATTGCTTTCATGTTGGTCGGTGTACCAATTGCGATTTCCCTCGGTTTATCAAGCGTCATATTCTTATTGATGCATTCAGATGCTTCTTTGGCATCCGTTGCACAAACGCTGTTTAATGCATTTGCAGGCCACTACACACTCTTAGCCATTCCTTTCTTTATCTTGGCCTCAAGTTTTATGTCTACCGGTGGTGTGGCGAAACGTATTATCCGTTTTGCTATCGCAATGGTAGGTTGGTTCCGCGGGGGTTTAGCAATGGCATCGGTTGTGGCGTGTATGATGTTCGCTGCACTGTCAGGTTCCTCACCGGCTACGGTAGTGGCAATCGGTAGTATTGTTATCGCAGGTATGATCAAAAACGGCTACACAAAAGAGTTCGCGGCAGGGGTTATCTGTAACGCGGGTACATTGGGTATCTTGATTCCACCATCTATCGTTATGGTGGTTTACGCTGCGGCGACGGATGTATCTGTCGGTCGTATGTTCTTAGGCGGTGTGATTCCTGGCCTGTTGGCGGGTGTGATGTTGATGATAGCTATCTACATTGCAGCACGTATTAAGAAAATTCCTGCACAGCCATTTGTGGGCTGGGGTGAGATGTTCGCGGCCGCGAAGGATGCGAGCTGGGGCTTGTTGCTGATTGTTATCATTTTAGGTGGTATCTACGGTGGTATCTTTACTCCGACAGAAGCGGCGGCTGTTGCAGCGGTTTATGCGTTCTTCATTGCCAACTTTATCTATAAAGATATGGGGCCGTTTGCGGACAAGAAAAATACAAAGCCTGCTTTGGTGAAAGTGTTCCAAACGTTTTTCCATAAAGACACCAAAGACACGCTCTATGATGCGGGTAAGCTGACCATCATGTTGTTGTTTATCATTGCCAATGCTCTGATTCTTAAGCATGTACTGACAGAAGAACGTATTCCTCAGATGATCACGGAATCTATGTTGTCTGCAGGTTTAGGTCCAATCACCTTCTTGATTGTGGTGAACGTTCTACTCTTGATTGGTGGGCAGTTCATGGAGCCATCAGGTTTGCTGATCATCGTTGCTCCGTTGGTATTCCCAATTGCAATTGCACTGGGCATCGACCCTATTCACCTAGGTATCATGATGGTTGTGAACATGGAGATAGGGATGATCACACCGCCTGTGGGGCTCAACTTGTTTGTGACCGCAGGGGTCGCGAAGATGTCGATGATGAACGTAGTAAAAGCCGCACTTCCATGGGTTGGCGTGATGTTCTTATTCCTGATTATCGTAACCTACGTACCTTGGGTATCAACATGGTTACCGACTACCTTGATGGGGCCGGAGATCATCACGAAATAGAGAGTGAAATCATAGCGAAGTGATGGGGAGGGCTAAACCTCCTCATCAATGATTTTTCCATATCGAGAGCCAGAATCAATCGGCTCATACAGCGCTCTTTTTGCCTCTAACTCTGGTGTGTCTAAGTTGACATGATTGTCAGTGTAAAAAATACCGTCAATTTCAAACGTATCGGTGATCGAGGGAACTTTTGTTTTCTCACCCATAATGACCTCCTTACCACCTTGGTTGCATAACATCCTGTTGTGAAATAAGTATAGGTGATCTTGCTCCCAAATTTAATTTAGTTTTCGCTCTGTCGGTATGACTCTTTAACTAGTTGGTGTTTTTGCATTTTATCGTAGAGGGTTTTTCGTGGAAGTTGCAGTCTATCCATAGTCTCTTTTATGCTGCCATTACACTCAATAAGCGCTTGTTTTAACGTGTTTTTCTCAAAGTCAGACACCAGTTCTGCCAAAGACAGTTCTTGAGTGACTTGATTGGTGTTGTCTGATAAGTGAGAAAGCTTACCTAAAAGTACAAACCGCTCAGCTGTATTACGCAATTCTCGTACATTTCCCGGCCAATCATGGGCTAAAAGCGCGTGCAACTCCTTTTGTGGAAGTGCTGGTGCTGTCTTGCCATAACGTGCAGCAGCGACCAGTAAGAAGTGATGGAAAAGTGCAGGGATATCTTCTTGACGGCTTCTTAACGGCGGTAAATCCAAGGTGACGACATTGAGTCGGTAGTAGAGGTCTTGGCGGAAAACGCCTTCTTCAGCCGCCTTTTTTAGGTCGACTTTGGTTGCGGCGATTACTCGAATATCGAGAGGCACTAAACCGTTTGAGCCAACCCTTTCAATAACGCGCTCTTGTAAGACGCGCAACAGGCGAATTTGTGCCTGCATCGGCATGGACTCAATTTCATCTAAGAATAGAGTTCCGCCTTGAGCAAATTCAAATTTACCCACTCGCTTGCTTTCTGCGCCAGTGAACGCACCTTTCTCATGACCATACAGTTCACTCTCTATCAGGTTTTCAGGTACCGCACCGCAATTGACGGCGACGAAGTTTTGTTCTCGCCGGCTGCTTTGTTCATGTAGAGAGCGTGCGACCAACTCTTTGCCTGTGCCAGTTTCACCAAAGAGTAAAATGTCAGCGTTAGTATCTGCCACATGAGTGATGATAGAACGCAGGTCGGTCATTGATTGCGTGTCACCAATGATTCTCGGCCCAAGCGCTTTACTGGCCTTTAAAGAGCGCTTCAATTCAAGATTCTCGAGTGTGAGTTGACGTTTTTCTATTGCTCGTTTGGTGGTTTCGATTAAACGTTCATTGGCGAACGGCTTTTCGATGAAGTCATAGGCGCCATCTTGGATCGCTTGTACCGCCATCGAAATATCGCCGTGACCAGTAATCATAATCACGGGGATTTCTTTGTCTTTGTGCATCACGGTGTTGAGTAGGTCATGCCCGGAAAGGCCCGGTAGACAGATATCAGTGATGATTACGTGAGGTAAGCCGTTCTCTTGAATTGCGAGCAGAGCAGACTCCGCATCGGGAAAGAATTCGGCATCAATATCGGCGAGCTCAAAGCTCTGTTCAATAGCCATTCTCAGATCGGATTCATCATCAATGAAATAGACGTGACACATAGTTATTCCTTTAATCTTTTATTTTTATTGTTGGTGAAGGTGTACTGGTTTGCTTAGCGACTAATCTGATTCTTTTGTTGGAAGTATGGGTAACTCGATACTAAATCGAGCACCACCTTGTGGGCTGTGATCGGTAACTAGCTTGCCATTTATTCCGCTGATTATTTGTTGAGAAATCGATAGCCCAAGTCCAAGTCCATTTTTCTTGGTGGTATGGAAGGGTTCAAAAAAATTTCCGTTAGAAGGGGAGGTGAAGCCTGGGCCATTGTCATCGACATGAATCAGCAAGGTCTTGGCTTGTTGATGGTCGGGCTTCCTAATCTCTAACAGAATAGCTAATTGTTTGTCGTTTTGTTGTTCCATCGCCTGAATCGCGTTAGTCAGCAGGTTAATGATCACTTGCTCCAGTTGAATGGCGTTGGCGAGCACACAAGCATCAAAGGTTTCAGGGAGTTCGTTGACCTTAACTCGTTCACTCTTGAGTTGTGGTTTCATCAGTTCTTTTGACGAGTGCAATACTGGCAGTATCTGTAACGTGTGCAGCTCTTCCGCAGTGGATTTCTTTGCAAAGGAACGAAGCTGGTGGCTTATCTTAGCCATACGGTCAGTGAGCGCCGAGATTCGCGATAGGTTGTCATCGACACGATCGGTTTTTTCTTTGGCAAGAAACAGTCGGCCGTTGTCGGCATAACTGCGAATCGCAGCAAGCGGGTTATTCAGTTCATGGCTGATGCTTGCTGACATTTGCCCCAACACTGCCAGTTTGGCGGCTTGGATGAGTTCGTCTTGTGTCTGCCTCAGTACATGTTCAGTTTCGATTCGGTGCTTAATCTCGACATGCAACTCTGATGTTCGTTCAAGCACTTGAAATTCTAGCTTTTGCTTGGCTTCGGATTGCAGTCTGTCTATCTGAGCTCGTCTTTGTTGTCGATGGTGATTGAGTTGCATCGTTAGATAAATAATCGCAAAAATAAGGCTCAAAACCACAAGGTAAGCAACCAAGTCCCACCAAACTAAGTGGGTCGGAGAAAATACTCGTATGGTGAGTTTTGGCTCGGCTAGGAAGCGTGAGGAGTTAAAGAACTGCTCTTGGACGAGCTTGTGGGGAGACTCAATATTGCTAGTAGCACTCTCTAAGTCACCGGAGAAGTGCAGGCTTTCTATTTTTGTATCGAGATACTGCCTGCTTTCTTGAATTCGAGTGTGTTGTTCTTCGCTTAATGGTTGAAGGCTTTTGAACAGCCACTCAGGATTACTCGACATAAATACGATCTGGTCTTTATCGTCAGCAACAAAAAAACTCTGTTTGCCTTTCCAACTTGCTTCAATCAGCGATAAATCCATCTTTACGACAATGACGCCAATAATCTCGGCGGCATAGGCGACGGGGTAAGAATAATAATAGCCTCGTTTCCCAGAGGTTGAACCTAGCGCAAAATATTGATTTTCATTGCCAAGAATCGCTTCTTGAAAGTAGGGACGGAAAGCGAAATTTCGCCGAATAAAAGAACGCGGTAGATTCCAGTTACTGGCTGCTATGGTGGTGCCAATGCTATCTAACAGATAGGTGTCCGATGCTTGAATCACCGAGTTTACGTGTTCTAGGTAGCGATTGGTGAGTTCGATTTGCGCAGAGTTACTTGGAGAGTGAAGAGCATCGACCAACTCTTTGTCTTTTGAAAGCAGCTCGGGAATGTGCGCGAACTTGTCGAGTTGGCTTGAAATATGAACCGAAAATCGGTCTAGCTTAGATTGATGATCATTTAACAAACTTTCATGGCTTGTGTTCCACACCCAATGACCGCCGAACACCATTAGTAAACTGTATGTGGCCATTAATAGGATTTGGATTCTCAAAGCTTGAAACATGAAGGCTCTCCGCTCATTTCTTTGGTAAATAATCAAGCCTGTCTTCTCTCGTTTATGGTAGCAAATAGCGGTAGTGTTTGCTGAAAGTAGACAGTCGCCAGATGGATGTAGGTTAAGGGTTTGTAACGGGGATTGTTGAAAAAGTTATCGACTCTGAGGGGTAAAACAAGAGCAAGATCTCTTTTTAAGGTTTTTAGCAAAAAAAGCCCTCGATTCCCTTGAAAAAGTCGCTATTGTCCCCATTTCTGTTGTGCTAAGTGATGATTTGATCGTTTTTGTATCATTTAGTTGGACGAATTTAGAGCATTCATCATCATGCAGAGGTGAACGGCTCGACAGAGATTAAACAGATCGCTAGAATGTCGCGTCTAAAATTTCTGTCCTGAGGCTAATCGGAGATACCTTTCTTGTTTTCGAAAACAAGCTTTATTGCGTTTTAATCGACGCGTGAAGAACGAAGATATCGCTGATTAGTCTGGTGTTTGGTTGAATAATCAATTCAGACATCAATGCTCGATTTTAAATTAGGTGTTCGGATAGAGCACTACACAAGGATGCAGCCAACAACGTCGGCTTTTGAATTAAAGCTAAGTTACGGCTCATATGCTCAGATTACTGAGCCAGTTTTGAGGTTTATATAATGCAAGTTACTGTTGAAACGCTAGAAGGCCTAGAGCGCCGTCTTAATATTACTGTTCCTGCTGCTAACATCGAAGATGCAGTTACAGCTGAACTACGCAACATCGCGAAAAACCGTCGTTTCGATGGCTTCCGTAAAGGCAAAGTGCCAATGAAGATGGTTGCTAAAATGTACGGCAAAGCAGTACGTCAAGACGTGATGGGCGAAGTAATGCAACGTCACTTCATCGAAGCGATCGTTAAAGAGAAAATCAACCCAGCTGGCGCACCTACTTTCGCACCAGTTGAAAACAACGAAGGCGCTGACCTAGTATTCAACGCAACTTTTGAAGTTTACCCAGAAGTTGAACTGAAAGGTCTAGAAAACATCACTGTTGAGAAACCAGCAGTAGAAGTTAAAGAAGCTGACGTTGAAGAGATGATCGAAACTCTACGTAAGCAACAAGCAACTTGGACTGAAGTTGAAGCTGCTGCTGACGCTGGTTCTCGTGCAACTATCGACTTCGTTGGTTCTATCGACGGTGAAGAGTTCGAAGGCGGCAAAGCTGAGAACTTCCCACTAGAGATGGGTGCTGGTCGCATGATCCCTGGTTTTGAAGACGGTATCGTTGGTAAAACAGCAGGTATGGAATTCGAAATCGAAGTAAACTTCCCAGAAGATTACCACGCTGAAAACCTAAAAGGTAAAGCTGCTAAGTTCTCTATCAAGCTGAACAAAGTTGAAGCTCGTGAGCTTCCAGAACTAAACGAAGAATTCGTTTCTAAGTTCGGCGCAGCTGAAGGCGTTGAAGGCCTTAAAGCTGAAGTTCGTAAGAACATGGAGCGTGAGCTTAAGCAAGCAGTTAAGAACCGCATCAAAGAGCAAGCAATCGACGGTCTAGTTAACGAAAACAACATCGACGTACCTTCTGCTCTAATCGATCAAGAGATCGGTGTTCTACGTCAACAAGCTGCTCAACGTTTCGGTGGTAACACTGAAGCTGCTGACCAACTTCCACGTGAGCTGTTCGAAGAGCAAGCTAAACGTCGCGTAGTTGTAGGTCTTCTTCTTGGTGAAGTAATCAAGACTGAAGAGCTAAAAGCTGATGACGAGAAAGTTAAAGCTATCATCGAAGAGATGGCTACAGCATACGAAGATCCAACAGAAGTTATTGCTTACTACGAGCAAAACGAGCAAATGATGAACAACATGCGCAATGTTGCTCTAGAAGAGCAAGCTATTGATGCAATCATCGCTAAAGCTCAAGTTTCTGATAAAGAAGTTAGCTTCAACGAGCTAATGAATCAGCAACCTGCTTAATATAGTAATATCTGACGTAGAAGGTTGACGTACGGTCAACAATTCTGCTAACAATGGTCCGTATGATTTAATCATTCGGGCCATTTATTTTAGGGACATAAGAATATGAGCTACCAAGAAAAAAATACAATGCCATCGATTATGGACGCACTAGTTCCTATGGTGGTTGAACAGACTTCCCGTGGTGAACGTTCTTACGATATTTATTCTCGTCTATTAAAAGAACGTATCATTTTCTTAACAGGTCAAGTGGAAGACCACATGGCAAATCTTGTCGTGGCTCAACTGCTTTTCTTGGAATCAGAAAACCCAGACAAAGATATCTATCTTTACATCAACTCACCTGGCGGTAGCGTAACAGCGGGCATGTCTATCTATGACACAATGCAGTTCATCAAGCCAAACGTGAGCACAGTATGTATGGGTCAAGCTTGCTCTATGGGTGCATTCTTACTAGCGGGTGGTACTCCGGGTAAGCGTCACGTGCTTCCAAACTCACGTGTAATGATTCACCAGCCACTTGGCGGCTTCCAAGGCCAAGCGTCTGATATTCAAATTCACGCGCAAGAGATCCTAACGATCAAGCAAAAGCTAAACAAACTATTGGCAGAGCACACAGGTCAGCCTCTAGAGGTTGTTGAGCGTGATACAGATCGTGACAATTTCATGTCTGCTGATCAGGCTGTAGAATACGGTTTGGTGGATTCAGTTCTTAATCACCGCGGTCAATAATTGCAGGGCAATTGTTTAACGCAAAGTGATTCAAATTGATATACACTCAAACATAGAGAGTAAAGGCTAAGAGGTTAGCGAATGACAGATAAAAGCAAAGAGGGTGGTAGCGGTAAATTGCTTTACTGCTCTTTCTGTGGCAAAAGCCAGCACGAAGTTCGCAAGTTAATCGCAGGTCCTTCTGTTTACATTTGTGATGAATGTGTCGATCTTTGTAACGACATTATTCGTGAAGAAATTAAAGATGTTCTTCCAAAGAAAGAATCGGAATCGCTGCCAACGCCGCGTGAGATTCGTGAGCATCTTGACGACTATGTAATCGGTCAAGAATACGCGAAAAAAGTGCTAGCAGTTGCAGTATATAACCACTACAAGCGTTTACGTAATGGTGATACGACGGCTGAAGGCGTAGAGCTAGGTAAGAGTAACATTCTTCTTATCGGTCCTACTGGTAGTGGTAAAACCCTACTGGCTGAAACACTGGCTCGTTTCCTAGACGTTCCTTTCACAATGGCAGATGCAACAACACTAACCGAAGCGGGTTATGTGGGCGAAGATGTTGAAAACATCATCCAGAAGTTGCTTCAGAAATGTGATTACGACGTAGCGAAAGCGGAACGCGGCATTGTTTACATCGATGAAATCGATAAGATTTCTCGTAAAGCTGAAAACCCATCGATCACGCGTGACGTGTCTGGTGAAGGTGTACAGCAAGCTCTATTAAAACTTGTTGAAGGTACAGTGGCTTCAGTTCCACCTCAAGGTGGTCGTAAGCATCCACAGCAAGAGTTCTTGCAAGTGGACACGTCTAAGATCCTATTTATCTGTGGTGGTGCGTTTGCCGGCCTAGATAAAGTGATTGAGCAACGTGTAGAAACAGGTTCAGGTATCGGCTTTGGCGCAGAAGTGCGTTCAAAAGACGAAACCAAAACTATCGGTGAACTGTTCACTCAAGTAGAACCTGAAGATCTAGTGAAGTATGGTTTGATTCCAGAATTCATTGGTCGTCTACCTGTTACAACAACACTGACAGAGCTTGATGAAGAAGCGCTAATCCAAATCCTTTGTGAGCCAAAGAATGCACTGACAAAACAGTACGCTGCATTATTTGAACTTGAGGATACAGAGTTAGAATTCCGTGAAGACGCCCTACGCGCAATTGCGAAGAAAGCAATGAACCGTAAAACGGGTGCTCGTGGTCTACGCTCTATCTTGGAAGGTGTTCTACTAGAAACTATGTACGAACTGCCATCTTCAACTGATGTAAGCAAGGTTGTGATTGATGAGTCGGTAATTAATGGTGAGTCAGAACCACTATTGATTTACAGTAACTCAGATAACCAAGCAGCTGTTGCAGAGTAGGTCTTTTTAAGACTACACACTCAAATTGAAAAAGGAGGTAAGCAATTACCTCCTTTTTTTTATTCTTCCATTGAATCCAGTCGTTTAAGCCCCATATACTGCTTTATAAGTTAAAGCGGAAGAGAGAAATATATGAACTTGGAACGTTCCGAGCGTATCGAAATCCCCGTGCTACCTCTACGTGATGTAGTGGTTTACCCACACATGGTTATTCCATTGTTTGTTGGTCGTGAAAAATCGATTACTTGCCTTGAATCGGCAATGGAAGCTAACAAACAAGTACTACTTGTAGCGCAGAAAGAAGCGGACACTGATGAGCCTTCAATCGACGACCTATTTAACGTAGGTACAGTCGCTACTATTCTTCAGTTGCTAAAGCTGCCAGATGGTACCGTAAAAGTACTTGTCGAAGGTCAGCAGCGTGCAAAAATTCACCAGTTCAAAGAGAGTGAGTTTTTCTTAGCGGATGCCGAATACGTTGTAACCTCAGAACTTGACGAAAAAGAACAAGAAGTGGTTGTTCGCAGTGCGATCAATCAATTCGAAGGCTTTATTAAGCTGAACAAAAAGATTCCACCAGAGGTTCTAACCTCGCTGAACGGTATTGATGAGGCTGCTCGCCTTGCTGATACGATTGCTGCGCACATGCCACTTAAACTGGTAGATAAGCAGCACGTTCTAGAAATTTCAGATGTGACGGAACGCCTGGAATTCTTGATGGGCCAAATGGAGTCAGAAATTGATATCCTGCAAGTTGAAAAACGCATCCGTGGCCGCGTTAAGAAACAGATGGAAAAGTCTCAGCGTGAGTACTATCTGAATGAGCAAATGAAAGCGATTCAGAAAGAACTGGGCGAGATGGACGACGCGCCTGATGAATTCGAGACTCTGAAGAAGAAGATCGAAGATTCTAAGATGCCTCAAGAAGCTCGTGAAAAAACTGAGCAAGAACTGCAAAAACTGAAAATGATGTCGCCAATGTCTGCTGAAGCAACAGTAGTACGTAGTTACATTGATTGGATGGTAGGCGTTCCTTGGGCTAAGCGTTCAAAAGTTAAAAAGAATTTAGCGAAAGCGGAAGAGATCTTAAACGAAGATCACTACGGCTTAGAACGTGTTAAAGAACGTATTCTCGAATACTTGGCAGTACAAAACCGTATCAACAAACTAAAAGGTCCAATCCTTTGTCTTGTTGGTCCTCCTGGTGTTGGTAAAACTTCACTAGGCCGTTCGATTGCCGCGGCAACGGGTCGTAAGTACACACGTATGGCGCTAGGCGGCGTTCGTGATGAAGCTGAGATTCGTGGTCACCGTCGTACGTACATCGGTTCACTTCCGGGTAAATTAATCCAGAAGATGTCTAAAGTTGGTGTTAAGAACCCACTGTTCCTATTAGATGAAATCGATAAGATGTCTTCTGATATGCGTGGCGACCCATCTTCTGCGCTTCTAGAAGTACTAGACCCTGAGCAAAACAACGCATTTAACGATCACTACCTAGAAGTCGATTACGATTTATCTGATGTGATGTTTGTTGCAACGTCTAACTCGATGGATATTCCGGGCCCACTATTGGACCGTATGGAAGTGATTCGCCTGTCGGGTTACACAGAAGATGAAAAGCTGAACATTGCCAAGAGCCACCTATTGGACAAGCAAGTTCAACGCAACGGTCTTAAGCCTCATGAGATTGAGATTGAAGACTCTGCAATCATCGGCATCATTCGTTACTACACGCGTGAAGCGGGTGTGCGTAGCCTAGAGCGTGAAATCTCTAAGATCTGTCGTAAAGCAGTGAAGAATATCTTGTTAGACAGCGACCTTAAATCTGTAACGGTTAACATTGATAACCTGAAAGAGTACTTAGGTGTGCAACGTCATGACTTCGGTAAAGCGGATGAAAGCAACCGTATCGGCCAAGTAACTGGCTTAGCATGGACGCAAGTAGGTGGCGATCTACTGACCATCGAAACTGAATCAATGCCAGGTAAAGGTAAGCTAACGCAAACCGGTTCACTAGGCGATGTGATGAAAGAGTCGATTCAAGCGGCAATGACAGTGGTTCGCTCTCGTGCTGAAAATTTGGGTATTAACACCGATTTCTACGAGAAACGTGACATTCATGTTCACGTACCGGAAGGTGCAACGCCAAAAGATGGCCCGAGTGCGGGTATCGCAATGTGTACTGCATTGGTCTCTAGCTTAACGGGTAACCCTGTAAAAGCAGAGGTTGGTATGACCGGTGAAATTACCCTTCGTGGTGAAGTTTTACCTATCGGTGGCTTGAAAGAAAAGCTTCTTGCAGCGCACCGCGGTGGCATTAAAACGGTCTTGATTCCTAAAGACAATGAACGTGATTTGGAAGAGATTCCAGACAACGTAATCGCTGACTTGAAGGTGATTCCGGTTCAATGGATTGATGAAGTACTGAAAGTCGCACTAGAACGAGATCCGTCAGGGGTCGAGTTCGACGTGAAAAAATAGTGATGCATAGCAAAAATAAGTAAAGAATTACGCTGATAGACCCGAAAAGGCTTGTCAGCGTTTTTTTTGGACGCTAAGTTATTCGACTAAAGTGGCAGCCCTTTTGTAATAAGGCTTGCGGCTAAATTAAAACCAAAATGGAACGTACAGTCATCGAGAAGTAGTCACAGATGACACATAGGGGAAAAACAGTGAATAAAACACAACTAGTAGAATCAATCGCAGAAAACGCAGACATCTCTAAAGCTTCAGCTGGTCGCGCTCTAGACGCTTTCATCGAAGCAGTTGGCACAACGCTACAATCAGGCGACCAAGTTGCACTTGTTGGCTTTGGTACTTTCAGTGTTCGTACTCGTGCTGCTCGTACAGGTCGTAACCCAAAAACTGGTGAAGAGATCCAAATCGCAGAAGCTAAAGTACCTGGCTTCAAAGCGGGTAAAGCACTTAAAGACGCATGTAACTAATTTTTGTTGCTGAAACCTCGAGTTTTGTGAGGGGAAGGCAGTAATATGCGTTTACTGTTTGAACAATGATGTTTCATTTTTAAACAGTATATGTGCAAAGCACATTGAACTTATTTAAATTATGCGCATCCTACTGATGCGCATTTCTTTTTCTGATAATATCGCGTGAATAGATTTTTATTTTGAAGCCAATGCTTCATATCCGGAGAGCACTTAAATTATGATGGATCGATTACGCGAAGGCGTGAATAGCATCGCGGTAAAAATTATCCTTGGGTTGATTATCCTGTCATTCGTATTCGCAGGTGTAGGCAGCTACATCACCGGTGGCGGTAACAACGCAGCAGCTAAAGTTGGCAACACAGAAATTGCTCGTGGTGAGTTCGAACAAGCTTACCAAAACGAACGTAATCGCATGCAATCTCAACTTGGCGATTACTTCGCTCAAATGCTTGCAGACC
This sequence comes from Vibrio sp. 10N.247.310.17, assembly GCF_041466605.1. Classification (NCBI taxonomy): domain Bacteria; kingdom Pseudomonadati; phylum Pseudomonadota; class Gammaproteobacteria; order Vibrionales; family Vibrionaceae; genus Vibrio; species Vibrio sp. 10N.247.310.17. Next base: position 50,307 of record NZ_JBFSTC010000014.1, read on the forward strand.
CTGCATACGTTGAGTCTTTCCGTAAGTCAGTACTTGATCGCATGATCAACGATGTTCTACTTGAGCAGCAAGCAGAGTCTCTAGGCCTACGAATCAGTGATTCTCAAATCCGTACCATGATTCTAGAAATGCCTCAGTTTCAAACGGCTGGTCAATTCGACCAAGAAGTTTACCAATCGGCATTACGTCGTGCAGGTTTCAGCGCAGAAAGCTTTGCTGAATACATGCGTCGTGACCTAATGCGTAACCAGTTTGTTACTGCACTTCAAGGCAGTGAATTTGTTCTTCAAGGCGAAATTGATATTCAGAGCAAGCTTATTGCTCAAACTCGTGACATTCGCACAGTGACACTATCTGTTGCTGACCTAGCGAAAAATATCGAGTTAACTGACGAGCAAATCGAACAGTACTACCAAGAGAACCCTGCGGCTTACACTCGTCCAGAGCAGGCTAAGGTGTCTTACATCGAACTTTCTGCTGAAGCACTTAAATCGCAACTTGAAGTTAGCGATGAGGAAGCACAGAAATACTACCAAGAGCATCTAGACAAGTACTCTACTGAAGAGCAACGTAAAGTTAGCCACATCCTAGTTCAAGGCGATGACGAAGCGAAAGCTCAGTCTATCCTCGACGAACTAAATGCAGGCGCTGATTTTGCTACGTTAGCAGAAGAGAAATCTGACGACTTCGGTAGTGCAGACGTTGGCGGTGACCTAGGTTGGATTGAACGTGATGTTATGGACCCAGCATTCGAAGACGCGGCTTTCGCTCTTGTGAATATTGGCGATACAACTGGCCTAGTTAAATCTGATTTTGGCTACCACATCATCAAGCTAGACGAAGTAAAAGCATCTCAAGCTCAGCCTTACACTGAAGTAGCGGCAGAGATTAAGACAGAGCTTCTAGACCAACACGCAGTTGATCAGTTCTACGAGCAACAAACTGAACTTGAAAAAGTAGCGTTTGAATTCCCAGATTCTCTAGACGACTCTGCTGAAGCAATCAATGCGAAGATCACGACGACTGATTTCATCTCTCAAGCTGACGCTCCAGAAGTTCTGATGACGCCTGCAGTAATGCAAGCTATCTTGAGCCCTGAAGTGAAAGAAGACGGTTTGAACTCTGAAGTTATCGAAGTGGCTCCTGAGCACGTTATTGTTGTACGTGTAGAAGAGACTCGCGACGAAACAGTTCTTCCTTTAGCAGAAGTGAAAGATCAAGTTGTAGCTGCATTGTCTGCTGTAAAAGCAGAGCAACAAGCGGTAGAGCTAGGTGTTTCTCTAGTGAACGAACTCAAGCAAGGTAATGAAGCGGTACTGGCGGATAACAGCCTTGAGTTTACTGAACTTGAAACCATTGACCGTAATTCTCCATTAGCTGCATCTGTATTCGCTCTAGTGAAACCAGAAGCCGGCCAAGCTGTGTTCGGACAATCTAAAGACCAAGACGGTAACATCGTTGTTGTTGAGCTTTCTAAAGTAACGGCTGAAATCAACCCTGCTTACAGCACACAACTTGGTGCACAGTTAGAGCGCGTTGGTAATCAACAAGACCTTACTAATGTACTAAACGTACTGCGTAAAAATGCAGACGTTGAATACTACATCGTTGGTCAAGCTCAATAAGCTTTGAATTTACTCGGTAGTCTTCTGCCGAGTAATACAACTTGAAAGTAGTGCAGCAACTCGGTTTGCGAGCCAGCTAACAAGTTGATGAAAATTAGATGTATAACAAAGCGGGTCACTTCGGTGACCCGCTTTATTTTTATCTGGCGTTTGTTTTATGTGCAGCGGCAAATGCATAAGTTACGTTTTTTGTTCAAAGGAACGGTTTATGCGCACGATATATTCAACATTACTTCTCTCATTTCTTATGACCCTGAGCTCCCCGGCGCTTTCTAATAGCCCGACTAAAGCTGAGCTTTACGATGGCATTGAGATTACGGTCAATATCAATACCGCGACAGCAGAAGAACTATCAGCACTATTGGTTGGTGTGGGTGAGAAGAAAGCCAAAGAGATCGTCGATTACAGGGATCAAAATGGGGCATTTACGACTGCTGATGATTTGGTGAGTGTGAAAGGGATAGGTGAAGCCACGGTTAAAAAGAACCGCGAAAGAATTCAACTTTAATCCGTTTGTCTACTTGTTAGAAATGAAGCGATAGATATGAAGCCTCCGGCCAGTGCACCTGCTAGGTGGGCTTCAATCGCGACACGAGCATTAATCAGTTCGCCAGTCGTGCTAGAAGGGCCAACAAGCTGCTCCCAAGTGATTTTAGCGATTAATCCCAACACTAACAGCCAACTTGATCTCCTACCGTTTAAAGCCTCACTGAGCGCGAATAAGCCAAATAACCCATGCAAAGAGCCAGATAGGCCAACATAGATCTGAATACTCGAAAACAACAAAGCGACCCCAGTCACTAAACTAATCACAAGCAGAGCAAGAGCAAGCTGTTTTTTACTCGGTTGAAACAGATAGCTGATGATCCATAAGCCAGCTAGATTCATCAGAAGGTGCGAGTAGTTGGTATGTGAAAAGTTTCCTGTTAGGATCCGCCACCATTGCCCATCGGCGATCGCATTTTTATCCCAAACTACCCAAGCCTGCACAGGCTCTAGTTGGAATAAGACGCATAAAAGTGAAGTGAAAATTAAAACAGGGTACACATTAAATCCATGTCTCGTTATTGCCGCCAATGCAGCAAGGCTTTGAAAGCTTGTATATGTCAGTGGGTTACGCCACTAGAATCGAACGTTGAGCTTATCATTCTTCAGCACCCATCAGAAGAGCATCGCCCGATGGGAACTGCGCGTATCCTCTCGTTATCTCTAAATAACAGTGTGACGTTTGTCGGTGAAGACTTTTCTAATAACGAGCAACTGAACATGTTGCTGGCCGATGAACAGTACCAACATGTGATTTTATACCCAAGCGAAAACTCTGTTTCAGTTGAGTCGGCGACATGTCCTGATAAGAAGCTGCGTGTGATTTTATTGGATGGCACCTGGAAGAAGGCGTTCAAGATGTGGCAAGTATCGAGTAACTTGCATGCGCTGAATACGGTTCACTTGCCGAAAGATCTCAAGGGTAATTACCGAATTCGCAAAGCGCCAAGTGAAAACAGCCTTTCGACAGTAGAGGCGGGTTATCATCTGTTGAGCTTGTTAGAAAATGATCGAGACTTTAGTTCTCTGCTAACGGCATTTGACCAAATGATTCAGTTTCAAATCAATCAAATGCCGCCGGGCGTGTTTGAGAAAAACTACTTAGATTAAGCTGTTTCAGTAAAGCGAGTCAGGAATTAAAACTCGGTATGAGCTGAGAACAGTTGCTGGTGCATTTTCTGTGCAAGATCATCGGTCATTGATGAAATGTAATCCGCAATCACGCGCATTTTTCGAGACTCATCTTGATGTTGTAGCCATTGCTTCTTGATAGGTAGTGGCAGCAAGCGTTCAGGATCTGCGCTGAATGCTTCAAACATATCCATGATAATCTGCTGGCCTTTGTATTCGATCACTTGAACCTGTGGCACTTGAATCACGAACTCGCTGACAAAGTGTTTTAGTTTGTCGAGTGTAGCGTCCATGCTTGGTTCAAGCACCGCATTGTAAGCAAGCAGTACATTCTCAAATCTAGCATCTACTCGTTCAATCGAAATACTGGTCAACAGTGCGTTGACTATCCCACCAATCGCATCCTTTCGACGATACTGCTCACCAGAGAAAAGCATCTCTGTAATTGAATCTAGGTGTTCACAAACCCAAGGGTCGGCCATCTCTTTAAGTTGAGGGTAAGCCGACTCGACCCATTGAGATTTGGTGACAGAGCCAAGCACAATCGCATCTTCTAAATCGTGGACGCCATACGCGATATCATCAGCAAGCTCCATAATCGAACAATCAAGTGACTTATATTTTGTCTTATTATGTTCAAGAGGTTCGGTGTGTGTTTTTCTTTTCTGTTTTAGAAGTTGTTGGTCGCTGCTTGAAAGCGGCTCCAGTACCCAGTTAAAAAGTTCTTCATCATGATCGTAGATGCCTTTTGCTGGCATCCAATCTTTGGCTCGGAGCTGTCGTTGATGCTTAACAGGCTCAGACTGTAATTTAGCTTGAACCTCACTCAGCAGAGAAGGGTACTTAATCAGACCTAACAAAGTGCGTCGAGATAGGTTCATCCCGTGATGTTCAGTGTAAGGTTCTAGCTGCGTGACAATGCGAAATGTTTGAGCATTGCCCTCAAAGCCACCATGATCGCGCATCATATAGTTCAACGCGACTTCGCCACCGTGCCCATAAGGTGGGTGGCCAATGTCGTGAGCAAGACACAATGAATCAATCAAACTGTCTGAAGGCAACAAATCTCGAAACTCGGGCTGCTTTTTTTTCAGCTGGGCAACGATACCGGTACCTAGCTGAGCGGCTTCTAGCGAATGAGTAAGGCGAGTTCGGTGGAAATCGTTTACCGTGGTGCCATGAACTTGGGTTTTTGCTTGGAGGCGGCGAAAAGCGGCAGAGTGAAGCACCCGCGCACGATCGCGTTGATACGGGCTACGGTGGTCATCACGCCTTATTTTATGTTCATCGTCATTTCGATGTTGCCATTCTTGTTCGAGTTCAAATGGTGGTTCGAGTGGAGAATTCAAAATAGCACCTATCAAATTGATTTATTTAGCTAATTACACTCAACTTATACCCAGCTAGCTTATCTCGTCTAGTGATAATTCGAAGCTCGGCGCAAATGTGGTGAGAAAGTAGTCCATTTCCGGGCTTTTACGCTGTTCGAGAGTCTCTTCTAGTCGGCGTTTCGCTTGTTCGTACTCATGGTTGCCCGCACTGAGTTCCTCCAAACACTTGAGGTAAGCGCAGATAGTGTCGGCTTGCTTAACGATGCTTTGCTCTTCTTTGTTTGCTGTTCCAGATATCAAAAACGGGGAAAAGTCGTCTCGGAACTCTTCTGGCAGCATTGAAAGCAGTCTTTGCTCTGCTGCCGCTTCTATCTTCTTATACTCTTGTGCGATGTCTGGATTGTAGTATTTAACTGGCGTCGGCAAATCACCTGTTAGCACTTCACTGGTATCGTGGTACATGCCAAGCAGAGCAATGTGTTCTGGGTTGAGTTTGCCATCAAACTTCTTGTTTTTGATAAGCGCCAAGGCGTGGGCGACGAAAGCGACCTGTAGGCTATGCTCTGAAATGTTCTCGCTTGAGACTGAGCGCATCAAAGGCCAGCGTTGGATAAGCTTCATGCGTGCGAGATGGGCGAAGAAATGGCTCTGTTTCATAAATGTCCTTATAGTACCAATCGTAGTAAATAACTGGTCATCCTAGCTTGTTAAAAAACTCGATAACTTTGTTAGAATTTTTGATTGTAGAATAACTACTTACCAAAAAAATCTGCCTTGTTCTCAAGTTTTTTTCCTGCGCTATTTCTGGACACTTACTTACTGTGATTGGCAGTAGCAATGCTCCACTCGTATCTTATGTTAACTCAAACAGTACGAGACAGCGGATACAAAAAAGGCTCCTAAATAGGAGCCTTTTAAGCATAGAAGTGAATGAATACAAGTTAAAGTCTTTTAAAACAGCAAATTGTAGCCATCTTTCTTTGTGCTTATTAACTTTCGATGAGGTCGTCTTGGCTGTAAGTCTGCAAGAAGCGCTCTAGACGACCAATCGCGATTTCTAGATCTTCGATATGTGGCAGAGTCACGATGCGGAAGTGATCCGGTTTTGGCCAGTTGAAGCCAGTACCTTGAACCAATAGCACCTTCTCTTGCTTAAGGAAGTCGAGCACAAACTTCTGATCGTCTTTGATGTTGTACATCTTGGTATCGATCTTAGGGAACAGGTACATTGCGCCTTTCGGTTTAACACAAGAAACGCCAGGGATCTTGTTGATCAGCTCCCATGCGCGGTCACGTTGCTCAAGCAGTCGACCACCGGGAAGAATCAGTTCGTTGATACTCTGATAACCACCCAGTGCCGTTTGGATAGCGTGCTGCATGGGTACGTTGGCACACAAACGCATCGAGGCGAGCATTTCTAGCCCTTCAACGTAGCCTTTCGCTATGTGCTTCGGACCCGTTAAGAACATCCAGCCACCACGGAAACCACACACGCGGTAAGCCTTAGATAGACCATTGAATGTGACCATTAGTACGTCTTCAGCAAGCGTTGCGACTGAAGTATGTACCGCACCGTCGTAAAGCACTTTGTCGTAGATTTCATCAGCGAAGATGATCAAACCGTGCTCACGAGCAATCTCAACAACTTGTAATAGGAAATCACGGCTGTATACCGCGCCCGTTGGGTTATTCGGGTTGATAAGAACGATGCCGCGAGTCTTTGGTGAGATCTTCGCACGCATGTCATCAAGGTCTGGGTACCAATCGGCATCTTCATCACACATGTAATGAACAGGTGTACCACCAGAAAGCGCAACAGACGCTGTCCATAGTGGGTAGTCTGGAGCGGGAACTAAGATTTCATCACCATTATCCAGTAGCGCCTGCATAGACATCACGATAAGCTCTGATGCGCCGTTGCCAATGTAAACGTCTTCTACATCAAGGTTACGTAGACCTTTTTTCTGGTAGTGCTGAACAACCGCTTTACGGGCTGAATAGATGCCTTTTGAGTCGCAATAACCTTGAGATGTCGGTAGGTTACGGATTACATCAACAAGGATTTCATCAGGGGCGTCAAAACCAAATGGGGCGGGGTTACCAATATTAAGCTTCAGTATTTTATGCCCTTCTTCTTCCATGCGCTTAGCATGTTTGAGTACAGGCCCCCTGATTTCGTAGCATACATTGTTGAGTTTTGACGACATCCCGATATTTTGCATTGCCGATTTCCTGAAATTAATTTAAATACTTTATTAAAGTACCGCAAAATGGGGTTTGATAGAATAAAAATCTGATGAATGTCGCATTTCAGTGTCACGTTTGGTCTTTTTGTTGTCACTCTTTTCTAAATTTTAATTAATCGCTTTCTTTGTTATTGGCTAAGGTGAATAAAGGGGCTAGATCGCTTAAAATCACACGAATGTTCAAAAGATATAGTAGATTCTTGATCTAAGTGGGTGCTGCCCATAAAGTATCAAACTAATATAATAATAATTTAGATGTGAACGAGGTCGATTTGTCACATTTCCAGCAAACTATCTCCGCTTTGATTGAGCGAGTACAAAATGCCCAAGCAAGTGAAGTTCGTTGTGTTGAAGTTCTAACGCAAAAACCATCGTTTGCATTTATAGAATGGCTTCATGCTCAACCGCTCTTTCCAAAGTTCTACTGGCAGTCACGTGATACTCGTGAAGAGGTCGTTGCGCTCGGGCAAATACATACTTTTTCTGATCCCGCTCCCGCGTACGCAATTCTTGGTGAAGACCAACGAATCTGGGGTGGGCGCTCGTTTGACGGGCACACCGCAAAAAACCGCCGTTGCATGGAATCGTTTTTCTTCCTTCCTCAGGTTGAACTGATCCGCTTTGACAATACTTGGTCGTTAGCCGTCAACTTATCCCCTGATCGCGTTGCTTCTATTAATGCTCTAAATAAGCTTTCTGTCGAAGCGGCGATATTGGCCCCTTTGTCGGCGCACATTGAGCAGATTAACCATGTTCCAGAACGAGAGCAGTGGGGCAACCTTGTCGATAAAGTGCTGAAAGGCATTAGCGACGAAGAGTACAAAAAAGTCGTTTTAGCGCGTAAAACCACATTGCAACTCGATGCGCCAATCTGCGCGGCTCAGTTGCTTAAGGCCAGCTACCTGCAAAACCATCACAGCTTTCACTTTATGTTGGTATTGGATTCCAAACACAGCTTTATCGGCTCAACGCCAGAGCGTTTGTACAGTCGATATGGCACTGAGCTTGATACTGAAGCGCTTGCTGGAACCATTGGTCGCGGAGAAAACGCGACAGAAGATATGGAGTTAGCCAATTGGCTTTCTCAAGACAGTAAAAACCTCAATGAAAACCAGTATGTGGTCGACGACATTATTGAGCGTCTCACTCCTCATTCTCAAACGGTACACGTTGAAAAAGAGGCGCGCCTAGTGCGTTTGCGTAAGGTGCAACATCTTAAACGTAATATCCATGCTCAGCTCAATAACGGCGTCAATGGTGTACAGTTGCTTGCTGCCTTACAGCCGACGGCTGCGGTAGCGGGTTTACCGCGCAAAGAAGCGATGGATTTCATACTTGAACATGAACCGTTTGCGAGAGGTTGGTATGCAAGCTCTGTTGGCTATATTAGCCATCAACGCGCTGAATTCTGTGTCGCGATTCGAAGTGCCTTGATTGTAAACGATCAGGTACAACTGTTTGCGGGCGCGGGGATCGTGCCGGGATCGGTTGCTGAACCTGAGTGGCAAGAGTTGAATAAGAAAATGTCGACTCTGCTCAGCTTAATTTCAGATCATCCACCATTGGGTGTGGCGTCATGAAACACGACCAAGCCGTATTAAATAGAGTTTGGTGTAATACGTTACTTGAAGAGTTAGCCCGCAGCGGCGTTGAACATGTTTGTGTTGCGCCAGGCTCGCGCTCAACACCATTAACACTCGAAGCCGAAGCCAATCCAAAACTGACACTGCACACGCACTTTGATGAGCGTGGGCTTGGTTTTCTTGCGTTAGGTTTAGCAAAAGCCAGCAATAAGCCAGTTGCCGTGATTGTCACCTCTGGTACTGCTGTTGCAAACCTTCTTCCTGCGACGGCTGAATCTGGACTGACACGAGAGAAACTGATTTTGCTGACCTCTGATCGACCTATCGATTTAGTCGACTGTGGCGCTAATCAAGCGATTCAACAGCAAGGCATCTTTTCTTCCCATGTTGAAAGTGCTTTAAATCTACCCAGTCCAACCACACAGATTTCATTGAATTGGCTTCTGACATCCGTTGATAACGCGCTAGCGAAACAACGCAATGTTGGCGGTGCGATTCATATCAATTGTCCGTTCCCTGAGCCTCTATATTCTGCAAATAGCGCGAAAATGTATGCGGAATACACATCCAGTATCTCTGGGTGGAAGTCGGGAACAGGTTGTTACAGCCAAACGTTTTTACCTAATCAAGTGAATACACAACCGATTGCTCCAGGTGAGTATCTTGGACGTAAGGGTGTGGTTATTCTCGGTTCGCTCGATATTGAACAAGCGACAAAAGCTCAGCAGTTTGCCACTGCATTAGGCTGGCCAGTTTTTTGCGATCCTCAATCAGGTGTCACAAGTGATTGGAAGCATTATGATCTGTGGATGCAGAGTGACGTAGCTAAAGCGCAACTCAATCAATGTGATTTCATCCTTCAGTTCGGTGAGCGTGTTGTTTCTAAGCGCCTTAATCATTGGATAAAGTCGCAAGCTTCATCATTCTGCTCGTCACAATACATTGTTGTGTCACCAGATACGCACCGAATCAACCAAGATCATCTGCCTCAAACCCATATCGTTGCTGATATCGAGTCATGGGTGTCAGAACAGCATTTACCTACCTTGTTAGGTCAACATGCAGGTTGGGCTGCACCTTTGGTCGAAATCGCGAATACGGTTCAACAATTGGCATTGGCACAAATATCCAATAATGACCAACTGACCGAGTTGAGCGTTGCAGTTGACTTGTCGACTAGACTTAAAGACAGAGAGTTGTTTGTGGGAAACAGCTTGATGGTAAGGCTGGTGGATATGCTGTCATCAATATCTGCGAATCAAGTTTACAGTAATCGTGGTGCATCGGGCATTGATGGCTTGGTAGCAACGGCTGCGGGCGTGGTGAAAGCCAACCAAAACCCCTTGATAATGTTGATTGGCGATACCTCTTTGCTTTACGACCTCAACTCACTGGCCCTGCTGACTCATAATTTAACGCCGATGGTTATTGTTGTGACCAACAATGATGGCGGTGCGATCTTTGACTTGTTGCCCGTTCCTGAGCAACAAAAACAATCTCTATATCAAATGCCCCATGGTTTCGGTTTTGAACATGCCGCTGCGCAATTCCAGCTTGGTTATGCGGCGCCAGAAACTTTGAATTGCTATCAAACGATTGTCGAACAACATTTCGAACAAGGTCAGGGTACCTTGCTCGTTGAAGTTAAGACGCCTCCCGAACAAGCGTCTACTTTGCTGAAACAATTCAGTTCAATGCTCACCGAGGCATTAGCCTAAGGACTTTACATGCTTTACTCCAATTATTACCCAGCAGTACAAGAATCTTCTGACAAACCTTTGCTTGTTTTTCTACATGGTTTACTCGGAAGCGGGGATGATTGGAGCGCATGTCATCCATATCTAGAGGACTTTCCTCGTCTTTGCATAGATTTGCCCGGGCACGGACAAAGTCGCTTTATCGATCCGGTAGGCTTTGATCATTGCTGCAAGAAAATCGTTCAGTGCATCACTTCTCAACTTGCTCTCAACGATCTTCCTGCGGATTACCCTATCGTGGTGATTGGCTACTCTATGGGTGGCAGGCTTGCCATGTATGGGGTGACAAGCCCTTGCTTCGAAACGCTCAATCTTGAGAAAGTCATTATTGAAGGTGGCAACTTTGGTCTGGAGTGTGATGAAGAACGAGCACAAAGGTTAGTACATGATACGCAATGGGCTGTCCGCTTTGCGCAGCAGTCGATTGAAGATGTTTTAGACGATTGGTATCAACAAAGCGTCTTTTCTTCACTAAATCATGAGCAAAGACAAACTTTGGTCATAAAGCGTAGTGGTAACCTTGGAGTATCCGTAGCAAATATGTTGTTATCTACTTCGTTAGCTAAGCAACCGGATTTACGTGCCACATTGAAATCTCATGAGCATCAATTGCATTATGTGTGTGGTGAAAAAGATCGTAAATTCATGGAGCTAGCTGAGAATAGTGGCTTTGAATATAGTCAGGTTGATTACGCTGGTCATAATGTTCATTTTGAGCAACCAGAGTTGTTTTCCAACCTGATCATCCAATGTATCGCCAGTCGCCGCTAAACTGACTGAGCGGTTCTCTCGTATCAAGCACTATCAAAAGCAGAGCAACACCGTCACGACTATTCGTTAGTCGTGGTCTCTAATAGAACAATGGGAATCACCATGGCTAAAACAGTAGGCATCACAGAAGAAGAACTTTACGCAGCAGTTAACTGGCGCGATGAAAGCAGTCAATTTGAAGATATTCAGTACCACAAGTCTGACGACGGTATTGCGAAAATCACGATTGCTCGTCCTCAAGTCCACAATGCGTTCCGTCCACAAACCGTAAAAGAGATGATCAATGCATTGGCTGATGCTCGTTATGACGAGAAGGTTGGCGTAATCATTTTGACGGGTCTTGGTGAGAAGGCGTTCTGTTCTGGTGGTGACCAAAGTATCCGTGGTGACTACGGCGGTTATCAAGATGATTCAGGTACACATCATCTGAACGTGCTTGATTTCCAACGTCAAATTCGTACTTGTCCAAAACCGGTTATCGCAGCGGTATCGGGTTGGGCAGTCGGTGGCGGTCATGTACTTCACATGATGGCAGACCTTACTATCGCAGCTGAAAACGCTCAGTTCGGTCAGACGGGTCCTAAAGTCGGTTCATTCGATGGCGGTTGGGGTGCTTCTTACATGGCTCGTATCGTTGGTCAGAAGAAAGCACGTGAAATTTGGTTCTTGTGTCGTTTCTACGATGCTCAAGAAGCATTGGACATGGGCCTGGTAAACACCGTAGTGCCTGTTGCCGACCTAGAAAAAGAAACCGTTCGTTGGTGTCGTGAAGTGCTTCAACATAGCCCAATGGCGCTGCGTTGCTTGAAAGCCGCACTAAACGCAGACTGTGATGGTCAAGCCGGTCTACAAGAGTTGGCGGGTAACGCAACCATGATGTTCTACATGACAGAAGAAGGCCAAGAAGGCCGAAATGCATTTAACGAGAAGCGTCGACCTGATTTCGACAAATTTCCGCGTAACCCATAGTCTTTCTCTTCTTTAAAATGAGTCGCTAATAGCGGCTCGTTTTGTTTTGATGTTCCCCGTTTTTTAGGAAACTTTATGAACTCAGTGAATTCTCAGTGTCACGCTAAACTCTACCGTTATCAATTACCTATGGATAGTGGTGTGATTCTTCGTGACAATAAGTTGAACGAACGCGTTGGCTATATCATCCAACTTGAGTGTGATGGTATAACTGGTTTTGGCGAAGTTGCGCCTTTGCCAGGTTTTAGCCAAGAAGATGCCGAACAAGCTGGCATTCAGCTTCAACACGAATTAGAGCTTTGGAGCCACAATAACCCTCAAACGCCTTTTGATGAGTTATATCCTTCTGTTGCCTTCGGTTTTTCGATGGCGATGATGGAATTACGAGGCGAACTCAACGCTGAAGGTAACTACCAAGCGGCACCGTTGTGTACAGGCGATCCAGATGAATTGATCCCTGTGCTGAATGAGATGAAAGGTGAGAAGGTCGCCAAAGTGAAAGTCGGTCTCTACGAAGCGATTCGTGATGGCATGCTAGTGAGCTTATTCCTTGAGTCGATCCCTGATTTGACCCTAAGGCTTGATGCCAACCGCGCGTGGAAACCAGAAAAAGCCAAGCAGTTCATCAAGTACATTTCGCCTTCACTGCGTCAACGTATTAGCTTTATTGAAGAGCCTTGCCAGAAACCTGAAGATAGCTTAGCTTTTGCTATTGACCACGGTGTTGCGATTGCATGGGACGAAACACTGCAAGAAGCGGTAAGAAGTCCAGAGTTTAATCTTAGTGACTTAACGGGTGTTAAGGCGGTTGTGATTAAACCAACCTTGATTGGCTCAGTAGAGCGTTGTGTTGCTATCATTGAACGCGCGCAACAACTTGGTATTAAACCTGTACTAAGCTCAAGCATAGAGTCTAGCCTTGGTTTAACTCAGATTGCTCGATTGGCACAACAGTACTTGCCTAATGAAGTTCCAGGGCTTGATACGATTGGCTTGTATCAGCAACAGCTAGAAGTCTCTTGGCCGGGTTGTCAGCTTCCAGTTTCAACGCTTGAACAGCAACAATTGATTTGGTCTTCTTAGGCTGATCGTTCGATTGGCTTAGACCGTTCTCAATCTATAACTTGGTTATCTTATGATGCGCCCACAATCTAATCCTCACCCGCTCTGGGTACAGTGGGCGCAGCAGAACCCACATCAAACAGCGTTAGTGATTCCTAACCGCGCTTACACTTGGCAGCAAGTGTCTGTGCTGGTGAGTGAGTACCAACAACAGCTATCTCATCAAGGCTTATCTGCAGGTGATGTACTGACGATTGTCGGTAAGAACCAAGCTGAAGTGATTCCGGTTTATCTTGCCGCACTCAATTTGGGTGTGGTTTGTGCGTTTACCATGCCTCAGCCTAGCTTACGCCTGAAGCAAAAGCTCGATTCCTTATATCAAGCAGGTCAACAAAGCTACCTTTGGCTTTTGGACAGTAGCGGGATAGAGCAATCAGAGACTGTCGATTTGAATACTCAGTTGGTGACCTTGTCTTGCTTAGATGAAGTGAAGGTCGATGGTGATGATAATAGGATAACGACATCTCAAGACTCCAACTTCAATCCGCAAAATCTAGCAAGCATCATATTTACTTCTGGCTCTACTGGAAACCCGAAAGCGGTGGCTCACACGTTGCAGCAACACTTATGTTCAGCTCAGGGTTTATTAGACGTTTTCAACTTTGAACAAGCTGACACTTGGTTGCTTAGCTTACCGATGTACCATGTGTCGGGGCTGGCGATTGTCCATCGTTGGTTGGCGGCTGGTGGCTGCATCAAAATAGGGACAGGTCAGCTTGAAACCGATATAGAAGAATGCAGTCACGCTTCATTAGTCGCTACTCAGCTACATCGATTACTAAAGAGTAAGCAAGCACTTACTTTAACGCATGTACTTTTGGGTGGTAGCCATATCCCAGAAGCGCTAGGGCTTGAAGCTCAACAAATGGGCATTGAAACTTGGCTTGGATACGGTATGACAGAAGCGGCTTCAACAGTGACCGCGAAGCCAGTCGATTCTAGTAATACTGCAGGTTTTGTTCTCGACCAACGCCAGTTGAAAATTGAAGATCAACGTATCTTTATTGGCGGCAATACGCTTGCTTCTGGTTATTACTATCAGGGCGAGTTAACACCATTGGTGGATGAGAACGGTTGGTTCGACAGTAAAGACCTCGGCGAATGGGATGGCGAACAAGTGTCGATTATTGGCCGTGCTGATAATCAGTTTATTTCTGGTGGAGAAAACATTCATTGCGAAGAAATTGAACGAGCACTGAATCAGTTATCTTTAATCAAGCAGGCGTTTATCGTTCCAATTGAAGATGATGAATTCGGGTTTCGACCTGTTGCTATTGTGGATTGTGCTGAACTGCCAACCAAAGAGTGGTTTGCTGAGCAATTGAATGGCCGTCTTGAGCGGTTCAAATTTCCTATCGAGTACTACCGCATGCCAGAGCTAGAACAACAGGGTATTAAGGTTTCACGCGCAGGGTTGTCACAATGGTTACAGCAGATACGTTCTAAATAGAACTGAGAACAATAAAATGAAGCGCAATACACGGTGACTAGTCGTAATTGCGCTTCAGGGGGTTGTGATGGTGGTGAAACCATCACAAATTCTTAATATTTTATCTGGTTATTAAGGGTTTTATCTTTGCATCTGGCTGTTTAGCTTAAGCGAGTGCCTTCTTCATTTGTTCAGCAACCTTATCTACCTTACCTAAACCTATAATGACTTGTAGGCCACCCTTTCCGATAGGAACAACGCCTGCAGCACCTAGTTTTTTCAGTTTGTCACTGTCTGCTGCTGACGAGTCTTTTACTGTTAAGCGTAAGCGAGTAATACAGTTGTCCACTTCTAGAATGTTGTCTGCACCACCAATAGCTTCGATGTAGTTGTTGGTTAGGTTAACTAACGCTTCTGGAGATTCGGCCTCGCCTTCTGCTTCCATCTCTTCACCACGACCCGGAGTACGTAGATTGAACTTGATGATAGCGAAACGGAAAATACCGTAGTAAAGCGCGAAGAACACCACACCTTGAACTAATAACATGTACCAGTTAGTCGCTAACGGGTTTTGGCTTGATAGCACCAAGTCAACAAAGCCTGCAGAGAAGCCGAAGCCTGCCATCCATTCCATGCTTGCTGCAATGTAAAGCGACAAACCTGTTAACACTGCGTGCAATAGGAACAATACAGGTGCTAGGAACATGAAACTGAACTCTAGAGGCTCAGTAATGCCAGTGAAGAATGAAGCCATTGCTGCGGCAAGCATGATTGCGAAGACTTGGTTCTTGTTTTTCGCGTCAGCGCAGTGGTACATAGCTAATGCAGCTGCAGGTAAACCAAACATCATGATAGGGAAGAAGCCTGCTTGGTACATGCCAGTTTTACCCGGAATACCCGTACCGTTAGCGATAGATTGTGCACCGCCGAGGAAGTTTGGAATATCGTTAATACCTACAACGTCGAACCAGAACACAGGGTAAAGTGCGTGGTGCATACCAACGGATAGGAACAAACGGTTGAAGAAACCAAACAGACCGGCACCCACAGCGCCCATGCTTTCTAGTTTAATTCCTAGAACGATCAGAGCATCGTAAACAGCAGGCCAGATGTATAGCAGAGCAAAAGAGAGCGCCATACCTGCGATTGAGGTAAGGATAGGAACCAAACGCTTACCGCTGAAGAAAGCTAAAGCTTGAGGAAGCTCAACGGTGGAGTAGCGGTTATAGATTTCAGCGGAAATAATACCGACAATGATACCTACGAATTGGTTGCTGATTTTTCCAAATGCTGCTGGCACTTCACTTAGTTCAACATCCATTAATTGAGCAACTGAGCCTGGAGCCAGTAGCGTGGTCACGACGAGGAACATCACAAAACCGGACAGTGCCGCAGAACCATTCTTATCACGGCTTAAACCAAAGGCAACACCCACCGCGAACAGAACCGCCATGTTGTCGATGATCACGCCACCTGATTTGATCAAGAATGCGGCCAGAATACTCTCTGAACCCCAACCAACAGGATCCAACCAGTAGCCGATCCCCATAAGGATTGCTGCAGCTGGCAGTGTGGCTACGGGAACCATCAATGCCTTACCTACTTTTTGCATATACCCAAGTATATTCATACGTGCCCCTAAGTTTGTAATTAATTTTTTTAATGTTTCTGCTCGTCAACGTATGGAGTTAAATATTGATCGAGGCAGGGTTTTAAGTAACTGCGGTTATTAAAAACTTATTTCTTAATGCAAACAAACGAAACGGGTAGTACTATGAATTAAAATTTTTAATGCATGAGTTCGTATGGCTAACCATCAATCTTTACTGAGAAACCTTCATACATTTAATGTTGCTGCAGAGAAAATGAGCTTTACGTTAGCCGCGAAAAAGTTGCATTTGACTCAGGGAGCCGTTAGCCATCGAATCAAAGTGTTGGAAGGAGAGCTTGGGTTTAATTTGTTTGTACGAGGGACTCGTAAGCTGGAGCTGACCGAAGAAGGGCAACGCTTTCAACGCACGTTATCGAAGTCGTTGAGCTCTATTTTTGGCGAAATCGAAGACATTACCAACACCGACTTGTACGGTCAGATCAATATTGGTACCAGTCCTGCATTTGCTAACAGTTGGTTACTGCCAAGATTGGCGGATTTTAAACAGCGATATCCTAAGTTTAATCTCAACATCTTCTCGCAAGAAGAGCAGGATTTTCATCAAAATCATCTCGATGTCGCAATTTACTATGGTGCTGAAGATCTAAAAGACATGCATCGACAGCGTCTGTTTGGTGAAAAGTATATTCCGGTATGTACGCCGAGTTATGCCGCTGAACACGATATCTTTGATGATGGTTTAGAGTCGTTACACCGGATTAATTTCATTCATGCGCTAGGCTCTGATGTGTGGCAGCGTTGGATTAAGCACAATCAAATTGATGTAAATCTGTTTGAGCAGTTTTATTGTGTGAGCCACCGAGACATGGGCGTGCAGAGTGCTCTGCATAATATCGGAGTGGCAATGGGGCGCTATCATTTTGTTAAGCCGTACATTGAGACTGGTGAGCTCATAACGCCTTATCCAAGTATGGATACTGATAAAGGATACGAATTGATCTGTCCGTTAGGCACTGAAAAGCGACCTAAGGTAAGAACGTTTATTAAGTGGCTAGAGGGGCAGTTACGCTAGGTTAGTTAATTTAGCAATTAGATAGTTCAAAACAGAATTTATTATCTTTATAACCATCAATCATAATAAGCTCTATAAATAACGGATTATAGAATAAGGTCTTATTATGAAAGTTGCCCTCATCATTGCAGTTTTGCTGCAGATAGGCCAAGCGCTCGTTTCGTCAGGACTGACTCGTTCATTGGCTGAACTCACTGCATTTGTGCTAGTTGTGGTACTTGTTTTAATGAAAAGAGAGAGCAAGAAGAGTGATAAGCCCCTGTTTGATTCGTGATTGTTGTAACAAAGAATATCTTTACTACAAACGATATTTTCACTAAAAACGATAGGGGCAAAGCCCATTAGAGCTTTGCCTTTTTGTTTTGTTGCTCGTTAATCTGAGTGTCTAGGTAGCCAAACACCACCTAAAGCGTTTCTTTGCGTATTAGGTGTAATTAGGCGGATTAAGCGAGAGTTAACCACGCTAATGAGCCTGTCGAAATCATCGTCCACATTGTAATACCAAACATCAATGGCTTCGGCCCTGCGGCTTTAAGCTTCTCTACTGAAATACCGCAACCAATCAAGAATAGACACACCACCAATGCACGCTTAGACACATCAAAGATACCTTGATAGACCATCTCAAATTGTGGCAGCAAGTCACTAACAGCAATAGCAGCGCAATAGAAGAAAATGAAGTAAGGAATCGTAATCTTCTTTTGATCGTTCTTGAAGATCATTGCGCTGACTAACGCGATTGGGATAATCCAAAGTGCGCGAGCGAGCTTCAATGTGGTTGCTGTGGTCAGTGCTTCTTCGCCATATGCTGATGCTGCGCCGACTACAGAGGAGGTATCATGAATCGCGATGGCAGCCCATGTTCCGAAAGTTTGTTGGCTTAACTCTAGTGCATGGCCAATCATTGGGAACAAGAAAAGGGCGACCGAGTTCAACACAAATACAGTGGCTAACGCCAAGCCAATCTGTTCATCATCAGCTTTGATGGCCGGTGCTACGGCGGCAATGGCGCTACCACCACAAATTGCGGTACCAGAAGAGATAAGGTAACCCGTGGTGCGATCTAATCCCATGCGTTTTGCCAAGAACCAACCAATGACCAAGGTACCAATAATCGTCGTTACAATGAGGCCAATACCATCGCCTGTTACCGCTAATGCTTTCTCAAACTGAATGCCAAAGCCTAAGCCGACAATCGAGTAGGCCAGTAGCTTCTTGGTGAGTTTGCCTACTTCTAGATGGTCAGGGACTAAACCTAAGCTCGCAAGAAGGAAACCGATCACGAGGGCCGTCGGTGAACTCACCCATGGGGTTAAGCAAAACAGAGCAGCAAGATAAAATGGAACAGACTTTTTTAGATTCATTATATTTAATTCGTCGCGTCTAGTATTGGCAGCGTAGTGGAAGACTATACGCTTAACGCAATGGTAAGTAAGTCTAAATGAATTGAACAAACGTTAAGTAAAACTAAACGTTTGTTCAGCTGATATGAATAAAGGCTTGGTTATTTAGCGTAGTGAGCCGCGAAGATCAGAGACTGACTGTCGAAGCGTGTCGCATGAAGCTTCCTTGGCTAGCATAGGTTCGGCAGCTTCTATCTCTAACTTGGCCCTGAAACGGGTGGGTAGTCCCTTGAAAGCTTGACCTTTATAACGACTGAAGTAACTGCCCCATAACCCTTTAAGTGCCATTGGAATCACAGGTACAGGAGATCGTTTGATAATCAGCTCCATGCCACGCATGAATTCGGCTACTTCGCCATCAGCGGTTAGCTTGCCTTCAGGGAAAATACACACGATGTGCCCTTCATCTAGGGCACGTTCAACTTCTTTGAAAGCGTTTCTAATCGAGTTTCGGTTGGTTGCGGAGATTGGAATAACTCCTGCTCTTTTTAAGAATCGACGTAGTGGAGGCAGCTTGGCGTAATCCTCTTCCATCACAAACCGAATCAAGCGAGGGCAAACCGCACTCAGAAGCAGTGCATCCATATAACTCACATGGTTGCAAACGATCAGTGCGCCGCCATTCTCTGGAAGATGGTGTAAGTTCTTGTGCTTAACTCGGTACATGGTGTGAGTGACCACCCATGTAAAGAAACGGAAAGCGTAGATAGGCACCTGATAAAACAGGTACAGCATAACCAAAGTATTCCCTATCGCGAGCAACACAAATAGTTGTGGAATAGAAAGATCGAGAACACTCAGGCAAACAATACCTAAAACGGCGCTTCCCACCATGAATAGTGAATTGTAGATGTTGAGCCCGGCAATCACTTGAGCGCGTTCATCTGGTTTCGCTCGTAACTGCATCAGAGAATACAGAGGAACAATGAAGATACCGCCAGAGACACCCAAGAGCAGAAGATAAGCAAACAGCGGCCACAGCTCTGAATACGTCACGAATTGATGGAAAGAAGTAAATTCAGGCAAGGACTCAGGAATGGATATCGCCATCAATAGCCCAAAAATCGACATACCTAGGCTACCCATTGGTACGATGCCGATTTCAATTCTGTGATTTGATAACTTATCGCAAGCCAAAGAACCTATCGCAATACCGACCGAGAATAGAGCTAACAAAAAGGCAACCGAGCTTTCAGTGCCGTTCAAGTGGAGCTTTGTGAAGTTTGGAAACTGAGTGAGATAAGCAGCGCCAAGGAACCAGAACCAGCTGATAGACATCAGTGCTTGAAACGTTGGGCGATCTTTTTTTGCAATCGCCAGTGTCGCGCGGGTTAGCTTTACTGGCTGCCACTTCACTTTCAGATCTGGTGCGTTACTCGGCGCTTGTGGAATAAAGCAGCTTGATACATAGCCAAGCACGGCGAAAGAAACAATACATACCGCAGCAATGAGCTTCGCGCTTTCTTCAGATGCAATAATACCGGCGCCTAAAGTACCAATAAGGATGGCTAAGAATGTGCCGGTTTCGACTAAAGCGTTGCCGGATACCAGTTCTTTTGTTTCCAATTGTTGTGGAAGCAGTGCGTATTTCACCGGGCCAAAGAAGGCGCTTTGCGTTCCCATTAGGAACAGAAGTAGGAGTAGTATCCCGTAGCTTTCGTAGATAAACCCGATCGCACCCAGTGACATGATCGCCACTTCAAGGAGCTTAACTTTACGTATAAACCAAGATTTTTCGTATTTGTCAGCCAGTACACCAGCCAAAGCAGAAAACAGGAAGAAGGGCAGAATAAAAAGACCAGCGGCCAAATTAATGAATAGGTTGCTGGAAATAGGCAGCGTATCTACGCTTGCGAAAGCAACAAACAGTAACAGAACATTTTTGAATATGTTGTCATTAAAGGCGCCTAGAAATTGAGTAATAAAGTAGGGTAGGAACCTTTTTTGCGTTAACAGCGAAGATTGGCTGCTGTTGTTCATTGTCTTTCCTTGAATGATTACCAGTTGGTTAAGTAGTTTGAGATTAGGTTATTGATCAACTCTTTACCATCGATAGGTTCAGAGGCGAAAAATTTATCATCAACGCTAAGTAGAGTAATTCCATGTACTCCAGACCATAATACACGGCTGGCTTTAATGACTTCGCTTTCTGTGTGTTCAGGCGCAATAGCTACCAGCAATTGCTCTAACATACCTGTCATTCTATCAATACGGTTCGATTGCCATTCAGGAAGGTTTTCACCATTCATGTTGTGCTCAAAGATAAGCTGCCAACGGTGGGGGTGTTTTTGTGCAAAATCGTGATAGCAGTATGCAAGATTGAAAAGAGCCTGTTGAGGGTTGCTCGATTGTTCAACCGCAGAAGCAGATTGGGACGACAGTTCATCTAATGTTTGAGCAACAACGTGTAAAAGGAGTAGGTTGTAGTTACCAAATACATTCACCAAGGTGCTAGGGACATAACCAATCATATTGGCAATTTTACGTAGACTTAGCTCGTGATAAGAGTGCTCTTCTAAGAAGTCGGTTACCGTCTTTAAGGTTAATTGCACTAATTGTTCGCGAGTATGATCGTTTCGTCTTGCCATGAGTACTTTCTATTAAATGAACATCGTTCAATATTTTAATGCTGCCCCAGAGTGCCGTCAATCCCTTCGCTAGTTTAGTAATCAATTAATAGCCGCAATATTATGATACATGTGTAAACGTCGTGAATATTTCATTGTTCTTTGTTAACGAGTATGATTAAGGTGTCGAAAGATAAAAAAACCTATAAAGGATAATAATGAAACGATTTTTCTCACTAGTCGCGATCCTGTTGGTAACAGTCGCGGTGACGCCAATCGCGGAAGCGAAAAAGTTTGGTGGTGGTAAGTCATTTGGCAAAAGCTTTAAAACGGCTCCAGCACCAAAACAACAAAACACAAATTCGATCCGACAAGATCAAACTGGCAAGAAAACAGCAGCAGCTAACTCTAGCAAGAAAGGCCTTATGGGCGGTCTGCTAGGTGGTTTACTTGCTGGTGGTCTTTTAGCTGCATTCTTTGGTGGCGCATTTGAAGGTATCCAGTTCATGGATATTCTGATCATGGGTCTGATTGCTTTCCTAGCGTTTAAATTCCTACGCGGAATGTTGGGCGCGAAGCAGGGCTCAATGAATCAGCAGAATGCACGTGGCCAACAGCCAGCATTCGGCGGCATGGGTCAGAACAAGTTTGAACAACCTAAGCAACAACCAAATGTTCATAACTTCGAGCAAGCACAGCCTCAATCACAGCCTCAATCACAACCTCAATCACAACCTCATTCGCAAAATAGCGCTGGTGGTTTCGGTTTTGGTGCACAAAGCGATGTTCCACATAACTACCCACCAGGTTTTGATCAAGCGGCATTCATCAACGGTTCTCGTGAGCACTACCGTACACTGCAAGGTGCATGGAATCACAACGAGCTAAACACGATTGAAGAATACGTATCTCCAAGCCTATTTGAAGACCTTAAAGCTGAGCGTAACAAGCTAGACGGTGATCAGCACACAGACGTAATGTACGTTGATGCTGAAATCGTTCGCGCAGACCACGATGGTAGCAAAGCACAGCTAAGCCTTCAGTTTAGCGGTCGCTACCGTGATACCGCAGACGGCATTGAAGAAGATATCACTGATATCTGGCACTTAGAGCGTGATCTAACAACTCAAAATGCACCTTGGTTAATTGTTGGTATTCAAGGTTAATTTCAGGATTTAACTAAACATCAATATGATGTAGTTATTCGGAAAAACGGCAAATAATTGAAAGCCCCTGCTGAGAAATCATCAGGGGCTTTTTTGTGTCTAATGATAGGTATCTGTAAGTCGCAGCAGGGAAATTGGCTTTGAGCTTTTTTTAGGTTCATCGCGGCTTTCCGGGGAAAGCCGCTTTTATCTTCAAGAA